>CAYXOM010000276.1:0-5409 GCA_964466565.1 uncultured Mycobacterium sp. | reverse complement strand
GCCGGTGCTTTCTTGGCCGGTGCTTTCTTGGCCGGTGCCGGTGCCTTCTTGGCCGGTGCCGGTGCTTTTTTGGCCGGTGCCGGTGCTTTCTTGGCCGGTGCCTTCTTGGCCGGTGCTTTCTTGGCCGGTGCTTTCTTGAGCGGCGCCTTTGTCGCCGGTGCCTTCTTGGCGGGGGCCCTTTTCGCCGGTGCCTTCTTGGCAGGTGCTCTCTGCGCGGCTGCTTTCTTGGCGGGTGCTTTCTTGGCGGTGGGGCGCTTCACCGGCCTGGCGGTCGCCGGCCTCGATTTCGTCGCGGCCACTTACACCCTTTCGATCGTGCTGGTGTCGGGGTCCGGCAGGCAGGGGCGTGCCTGTCGGATGCCGGGTATGGGGATTCTGATTCGGGCCGTCGCGGTCGTGGGACGGCCGTCACGGACATTGTAACTACAGCGGAGCAGGGTTCACCGCGACGCTCCGCGACGGGCTCAACGCAGGCTCGGAGCGCCCGCCATAGCGGCACCGACGATTCCGGCGCTGTTCAGCAGTTCGGCGGGGACCACCGGGGTGCGGTTCCGCAGCATGGGAATCCACCGGCTGGCCTTCTTGCTGATTCCGCCCCCGGCAATGAACAGGTCCGGCCAGATCGCGTTCTCGATGGCTACGAGGACCTTGGTCACCTCCTCGGTCCAGCGCTGGTAGTTCCACTCCTTGCGTTCCTTCACTGACGCGGCGGCACGGTTCTCGGCCTCCTTACCGCCGACCTCGAGATGCCCAAATTCGGTGTTGGGCAGCAGCATCCCGTTGTGGATGACCGCAGAGCCGATACCCGTACCGAAGGTAAGCAGCACCACGACCCCGCTGCGGTCTCGTCCCGCGCCGTATCGCTGCTCGGCGAGTCCCGCTGCGTCGGCGTCGTTGAGCACGGTCACCTGGCGGCCGCCCAGGGCGGCGCTCATCAGTTCCGCGGCGTTGGTTCCGATCCACTTCTTGTCCACGTTGGCCGCGGTCTGCACGACGCCGCCCACCACCACCCCCGGGTAGGTCACGCCCACCGGCCCGGCCCACCCGCAGTGGTTGACCACCTCGGCCACCGTCTTGGTCACCGCCTCAGGGGTGGCCGGTTGCGGGGTCTCGAGCCGGAACCGCTCCCCGACGAGTTGTCCGGTTTCCATGTCGACGATCGCGCCCTTGACGCCGCTGCCGCCGACATCGACACCCAGTGCACGACTCGGGCGTCCGGACTGAACCTCTGCCATCGGTTCTCCTCTCGGCGGTACTGGGGCTGCCGGGGCCAAGATTATCGGCTGCCATCGGCGCAGACGACGCGATTGTGCTGCGATGTCAGCCGTGAGCCTCACCCGTCCCGAAGAGTTGCGCGAGGTTGCCGCGCTGCTGGCCGCCGAAGCGGCCGACTTTGTCCGCCGCCGCCGGGCCGAGCTGATCGGCCCCGAACCTTCCGGCCGTCCGACGACCCGATCCAAGAGCAGCCCGACCGACCCGGTCACCGTCGCCGACACCGATACCGAGCGCCTCATCCGCCGGCGCCTGCAACAGCTGCGCCCCGGCGAGCCGGTCCTCGGGGAGGAGGGCGGCGGCACATCAGCGGATGCGGGGACGGTGCTCTGGGTCGTGGACCCGATCGACGGCACGGTCAATTTCGTCTACGGGTTGCCGGTTTACGCCGTGTCGATCGCTGCCCGGGTCAGTGGAGTCTCGGTTGCGGGGGCGGTCGCCGACGCCGTCGCCGGTGAGGTGTACTGCGCCGCCGCAGGACTGGGGGCGCAGCTGCGCGACCGTCACGGTATCCGGCCCCTGCGGTGCAGTGACGCCGACGATCTGTCGATGGCGCTGGTGGGCACCGGTTTCGGCTACGACCCGGTAAGGCGGGCGGCCCAGGCCCAGCTGCTGGCCCGGATGCTCCCCCTGATCCGCGACGTGCGCCGGATGGGCTCGGCGGCGCTGGACCTGTGCATGGTGGCCGCCGGCCGGCTCGATGCCCACTACGAGCACGGGCTGAGCGTCTGGGACTGGGCTGCCGGCGCCCTGATCGCCGCGGAGGCGGGTGCGACGGTGGCGCTGCCGGGCCCCGGGCAGGCTCCCGGTCTCGTCGTCGCCGCCGCGCCCGGCGTGGCCGGGGAGCTGCTGGCCGCCCTCGACCGGTTCGGCCGTGCCACCCCGGTGCCCTAGCAGGACTCGCTGTGGATTCTGGTCAGCAGGGCGGGGTCGGCCGGCTCGGTGGCGCCGGGCTGCAGGCCGGCCAGCACGGCCGCGATGTCGTCGCTGTTGGTCAGCGATGCGAAGTCGGTTCCGATCACCATGTCCACCGAGTCGTCTGAGCGGTCGTCGCGGTTCAGTTCCAGGCACGGCGCCACCAGCCAGGCCGCCGCAGCACCCGCCAAGCCGGCCGCTCCGAACCGGATCTGGCCCTGGCAGGACAGCCTGCTGCCCGCGTAGATCGGGTCGTTGGCCGCTGTGGGAGCCGCGAACCCGAGGTCGCGCAGCGCGCCGGCGACCTCGCCGGCCTGCCCACCCTGGCCACCGGCGTTGAGCACCCGGATCTTGGTCTCGGCCAGCTTGGCCGGGGCGACGTCGACCATCGACGACGCCGGGACGCGCTCGCCGAGCGTCGGGGCGGCGGGGTCGGAAGGTGCCGGCGGCGGGTTGCAAGCCGCGGCGTCGCGGATGTCGGCGGGGCGGCTCAGGGCGAAAGCCCACACCAGGGACGTCGCCGTCAGCAGCACCGCCCCGACCACCAGAGCGGGCCGGTAGCGGCGACGGCGGAAGGGGTTGCCCTCGTCGTCGTAAGCGGAGCCTTCGGTGATGTGCGCGACCACGGAAGAACTGTAATGTCAGGGGGCGCTGCCGTGCCCGCGACCTCGGCCGAACACCCACTGCGGCGCTGGTCAGCGACAGTGACTGAAATCACAGCACGTTCTGCCGCCTCGGGAGGGCAATCATTTGGCTGACGGGTCCGGCGCTGATACAAAGCACTGCTGAGGTCACTACTTAGGGGACTGAACATGGCTACCGATTACGACGCGCCACGGCGGACCGAGACCGACGAGGTCTCGGAGGACTCCCTGGAGGAACTCACCGCCCGCCGGAACGAGGCCCAGTCCGCAGTCGTCGACGTCGACGAGTCCGAGTCCGCCGAATCCTTCGAGCTTCCCGGGGCCGACCTCTCCGGCGAGGAGCTCTCGGTTCGGGTCATCCCCAAGCAGGCCGACGAATTCACCTGCTCGAGTTGCTTTCTGGTGCATCACCGCAGCCGTCTCGCGAGCGAGAAGAAGGGCGTGATGATCTGCACGGACTGCGCCGCCTAGTCCGACCCGGAGCGCAGCGCCGCCAGCACCCGTTCCGGGCGCCGGGTGCTGATCAGCCAGTACGGCGTCGGGTCCTCAGGGTCGTCGAGCACGACCAGCACCATCGGGCCCACCCACGGGCGGTGCATCACGAACGCCGCCGGATCCAGCTGGCGGCCCAGAGCGGCGGACTTCGCGGTACGCGCGACGGCCGCCGAACGGGCCACCACCGAGGCGGGCAGGTGAGCGGCGCCGGCCAGCAGTTCCACTCCCTCGCCCGCGCCGGTCACCGCGACCTCGGTGCGGCTGAGCCACAGCAGGACCCCGACCGCGACGGCGGCGAGGACGCCGAAAGGCAGCCACCGCGGGATGTTTTCGATGCCCATGTTGGTCTCGGTCGCCAGCAGAGCGGCCACTCCCAGACCCAGGGGCCACCACCACCAGGGCACCCACAGCCGCTCGCGGTAGCGCACGCTTTGCATGGTCGCGCGCGAACCGGTCACCGGCCCAAGGGTAGTCTTTCCCCTCGTGCTCAACACTCTCGCCGTGGTTCGCCTGGACCGGGGGCTACCGATCCCCACCCGGGCGCACGACGGCGACGCCGGAGTGGACCTCTACAGCGCCGAAGATGTGGAACTGGGACCCGGACAACGTGCCCTGGTGTGCACCGGGATCGCGATCGCGATCCCGCACGGCCATGTGGGCCTGGTCCATCCGCGCTCTGGTCTGGCTGCGCGCCATGGTCTTTCGATCGTCAACAGCCCCGGAACGATCGACGCCGGCTATCGCGGCGAGATCAAGGTGTCGTTGATCAATCTCGACCCGGCGGACGCCGTCGCGATCCGACGGGGGGACCGGGTGGCGCAGCTGATCATCCAGCGTGTCGAGTTGCCCGACCTGGTCGAGGTCGCCTCCTTCGAGGAGGCCGGACTGGCAGACAGCACCCGAGGCGAAGGCGGCCACGGCTCCTCCGGCGGACATGCGAGTTTGTGATGGCATTCGGCAGACGAAACAAGGACCAACCCGCCGGCGGCGGGGAACCGGACCCGGACACCCCGTCCTCCTCGGCCGGCCCGGTTCCGGACGGACCCTTCGACATCGAGGACTTCGACAAGCCGGAGGACGCCCTCGTCGCGCGGCTGGATCTGGGGTCGGTGCTGATCCCGATGCCCGCCGGCGGGCAGGTCCAGGTGGAGCTCACGCCAACCGGCGTGCCGGCCGCGATCTGGATGGTGACCCCCAACGGCAGGTTCACCATCTCGGCCTACGCCGCGCCGAAGTCGCCGGGCCTGTGGCGGGAGGTCGCGGCCGAGCTCGCCGAGGCACTGCGCAAGGACAACGCCTCGGTGTCGATCCAGGACGGCCCCTGGGGGCGCGAGGTGGTGGGGACGGGGGCCGGCGTCGTCCGTTTCATCGGCGTGGACGGCTACCGGTGGATGGTCCGATGCGTGGTCAACGGCCACGCCGAGGCCATCGACGCGCTCGCCGACGAAGCCCGGGAAGCGCTGGGTGACACGGTCGTCCGCCGCGGCGACACCCCGCTTCCGGTCCGCACGCCGTTGCCCGTGCAGTTGCCCGAGCAGCTGGCCGAGCAGTTGCGCGCGGCCGCCGCGCAGCAGGCCCAGCAGGCCCAGCAGGCCATGCTCGCCGCCCAGCAGGCGATGCTGTCCCGGCAGTCCGGGCCGCCGCCGGGGACCGGCACCGCGACGGATTCGCAGGTTCAGCAGACGCGTAGCACGACCGGCGGCGCCTGAGGGCTCACCCGGCGCCCCTAACTCAGCCCGCCCAGGGCGCGCAGGCAGGCCGCCCCGAGCAGCGCGGGCCGCGGTCCGAATTCCTCGAGGCCGATGGTGACCAGCGCGGCCCGAGGCGCCGCCGCCACCCACTCGCGGGCCACGGCCAGCGGGTGTATCGGGTCGTCGGGTGCCGCGGCGACGGCCAGGGGGACGCTCAGCCCGCCCAGCTCGTCGGCTGAGGGCGCTCGGTAACGGCCCGCCTGTTCGAGCGCATCGGGCAGTTCGGGCCACTGCCGCCGCCACGACCGGCTCAGCTCGGCGGCCAGCCATGCGGGACTGGTCGAGGTCATCGCCGCGCTGGCTGCGGCCAGCCCGTCCCGGCGCAGGCCGGC
>CAYXOM010000275.1:0-1890 GCA_964466565.1 uncultured Mycobacterium sp. | reverse complement strand
AGGCGCTGGGACGGTTGCCCGGCGGATCAGTCGCAGACGGCCCCGCCGGCCGCCGACCCGACCAGCTTGCGGTACTTGGCCAGGACGCCGCGGGTGTAGCGCGGCGGCGGTGGGGTGAAACCGGCCCTGCGCGCGTCGAACTCGCCGGCGTCGACCAGCACGTCGAGCGTCTGGGCCGCCACGTCCAGCCGGATCCGGTCACCGTCGTGCAGGAAGGCGATCGGCCCGGCGTCCACGGCCTCGGGCGCGATGTGACCCACGCACAGGCCGGTCGTGCCGCCGGAGAACCGGCCGTCGGTCAGCAACAGCACGTCCCTGCCCAGGCCGGCGCCCTTGATGGCGCCGGTGATGGCCAGCATCTCGCGCATTCCGGGTCCGCCCTTGGGGCCCTCGTACCGGATCACCACCACATCGCCGGCGGTGATGGTGCCGTCCTCCAGGGCGTCCATCGCCGCGCGCTCGCCGTCGAAGACCCGCGCGGTGCCCTCGAAGACGCTGGAGTCGAACCCCGCCGACTTCACCACCGCGCCCTCGGGCGCTAGCGACCCGTGCAGAATCGTGATGCCGCCGGTGGGATGGATCGGCGCGGAGAGCACCCGCAGCACCTTGCCGTCCGGGTCGGGCGGGTCGATGTGGGCCAGGTTCTGCGCCATGGTCTTGCCGGTCACGGTCAGGCAGTCGCCGTGCAGCAGGCCGGCGTCGAGCAGTGCCTTCATCACCACCGGAACGCCGCCGATGCGGTCCACGTCGGTCATCACGTGCCTGCCGAACGGCTTCACGTCGGCGAGGTGGGGCACCGTCGCTCCGATCCGGCTGAAGTCGGCCAGCGAGAGGTCGACGCCGGCCTCGTGCGCGATGGCCAGCAGATGCAGCACGGCGTTGGTGGAACCGCCGAAGGCCATCAGCACCGCGATGGCGTTCTCGAACGCTCCCTTGGTGAGGATGTCGCGGGCGGTGATCCCGAGCCGCAGCAACTCCACCGCGACGACTCCGCTGCGCCGGGCGTACCCGTCGCGACGGCGGTCGGTCGCCGGCGGGGCGGCGCTGCCCGGCAGCGAAAGCCCCAGCGCCTCAGCGATACTGGCCATCGTATTGGCGGTGTACATCCCGCCGCACGCTCCCTCGCCGGGGCAGATGGCCCGCTCGATGGCATCGACGTCCTCGCGGGTGATCAGGCCGCGGGCGCACGCGCCGACCGCCTCGAACGCGTCGATGATGGTGACCTCGCGTTCGGTGCCGTCGGGCATCCGGGCCCAGCCGGGAAGAATCGACCCGGCATAGACGAACACCGCGGCCAGGTCGAGCCGCGCGGCCGCCATCATCATCCCGGGCAGCGACTTGTCGCACCCGGCCAGCATCACCATGGCGTCCATCCGCTCGGCCTGCATGACCGTCTCGACGCTGTCGGCGATCACCTCGCGCGACACCAGCGAGAAGTGCATGCCCTCATGGCCCATCGCGATCCCGTCGGAGACCGAGATGGTGCCGAACTTCATCGGGAAGCCGCCGGCTTCGAAGACGCCCTCCTTGACCGCGTCGGACAACCGGTCCAGCGACAGGTTGCACGGGGTGATCTCGTTCCACGAGGAGGCGACCCCGACCTGGGGCTTGGCGAAGTCGTCGTCGCCCATGCCGACCGCGCGGAGCATCCCGCGCGCGGCCGCCTTCTCCAGGCCGTCGGTGACGTCGCGGCTGCGGGGCTTGATATCGGGGGACGGGCTGTTGGGGGAGTGCTCCACGATGGCAAGTATGCGCTGACCGGTCGTTCGCTGGGACGACACATACCCCATAGGGGTATGCGCTACCCTGGGGTCATGATGTCAAGTCCGACCCGCCTCGGCGCGGCCGCCGCGATCGTCCTGGTTCTCACGGTGCCGGCCTGCGGCACCG
>CAYXOM010000274.1:0-2380 GCA_964466565.1 uncultured Mycobacterium sp. | reverse complement strand
AGCGCCGGCCGGGGCCGAGCCCGAGCCGCTACCCGCGCCGGCCGATGTCGTCGCCGCACCGCTCGCCGAGGCAGCCCCGGCCGGGCAGCCCCCGGAGGCGGCGCCCCCCGCCGACGACGGCCGTGTCGAGTCCAGCCCGCCGCAGACCACCGAGGCCCCCGACGGCTCTACCCTGACGATCTCGGCCGAGGACGAGACCCAGACCCCGGTCGCCCCGCTGACCACGGCTGTCTCGACGCGCGAGTACGCCGTCGGTGGGGTGTTCAACGGCGAGGTGGCCGGCACTGGCGCCGAGACGCCCGAGGGCATTTTCGAGGTCGGCTACCAGATCGGCTGCGGGATCGACATGAGCACGGCCAACGGGGTGTCGATGACCGGCACCGCCGGGGTGAGCCCGAGCATCGGGTTCATCGGACTCGACTTCCCCAACGTGGTGGCCGACGGGATCCTCCCGGGCATCGCCGGCACCTTCAACGGCGCGATCACCGTCGGCCTCAAGCCAGGCATCATCAACGTCGTCCCGGTGACCAAGAAGCCCTACACCGGCGCCGAGCCGTGGGTGTCCATCAGCAATTTCCGGGTCAAGATCGACGGCTGCGTGGAGGAGTCGTTCATTCGCTCCTACGCCATGCTGTCCCACGAGACCGACAGCGGTGAGGCGATCCTGTCCTGGTACGGGATCACCAAAGCGGTCTGAGCGCACTCCGCTACGGGAAGCGCTTGAAGCACCGGCCGGCGTCGCCGAGGACCCCGACCCGGAAGGCGTCGATCCGGGAGAAGCCGGCCGGCACCGGTTCGCCGTTGACGTCCCCGGCGGCCAGGCCGTTGGTGAGCAGCCCGGCCACCGCCTCGTCGATGTCGCCGGCGGTGAGGGCCACGGTGTCGCCGTCAGGGGTCGACATCGGCTCGGACATGCTCGCGGTGGCGACCCCGGTCAGGCAGGCGGTGCGCAGTCCGGCCTCGGCGTCGTCGAGGGCCACCCCGCCGCGGGAGTTCTGCAGCGCGACCATGTAGCGCGACACCAGCACCGAGTAGGCGGTGTTGTCGCCCTGCAGCACCAGGCCGTCCTCGCTCTGGACCGGAGCGCCCAGCTGCTGCAGCGCGGGCAGATCGACGGTGATGGTGTCCGAGGCCGGGCAGTAGGACGCCGGCGGGCTGGGCCGGGCGTCCGGGCAGGCTGACGCCGCGGCGGCGTCGAAGCTAAGCCGCGGCGGTTGCGGCCGGGGGAACAGCACCGCCATCGCGTCGAGGACCGATCGTACCGACCCCTCGGTGACCGGAAGCTCGCCGCTGGCGTTCGCCGGCAGGTCCACCGGCAGTTGCCCGCGGCGGGTGCTGATCTCCTTGAGGGTGATCCGGGTGCAGGCCGCGGCGCCGTCGGTGAAGCCGAACTGGAAGGCCGAGACGCGCTCGAAGGCCGACCCGTGCTCGTCGCCGGCACCGGCGCCGTAGTAGTCGTCGGGGCTGAGCACCGGGTCGCGGAAGGAGATCATCGCCGCCAGCAGGTTGTTGAGAGCCTCGCCGGTGTTGAGGGTGAACCGTGGCGACTTTCCCTCGGCGACCCAGCGCAGGTACACCCCGGACAGGCAGTCCGCCTGCTGTTCGCTGACCAGGATCGGGATGCCCCGCGGGTTCAGCGTGGCCCGCTTCTCCAGGGCGTGGCCGTATTCGTGGGCCATCACCAGCGTGATGGCCATGTCGCCGTAGGCCTGGCGCAGGGCGGGCATGAGCACCGCCCGGTCCCACCCGATGGTGTCCGCGGACTGGCAGTAGCCGGCGTTGGCCAGGCCCACGGTGGACTCGCCGCAGAACACTCCCCGCAGCGCGTCGGAGTCCCAGGACACCAGGCCCGCCAGTGGGCTCAGTTCCTCGCCGAAGGTGTCCGGGAAGGCGAACCGCCAGAACTCCTCGAGGTCGCTGATCGCCTGTGCGGCCAGCAGGTCGATCTCGCCGCCGTCGGTTCCGGCGACCTCGCGGGTGGGCGCCTTGGCGTCGGGCCGCAGGCCGGCGGGGCCGTCGACCGCCTCCAGGCCGGCGACCTTGAAGGGGTCGGCGTAGATCGAGACCGGGGTCCCGGGGACCGCTCCGGTGCACCCGGGGAGCATCACCGCCCCCGCCGCGAGGGCGAGCAGGGATTGCGGCAGACGACCGGCGCGGCGGCGCATCACTCCACAATAGGCGGGCACGCTGTACAGCTAGCGCTAGCTGTACTGACCTGACAGGTTAGGTACGCGGCTGGCGGGTGGTTGACCGCCGAGTGCGGTGTGGCCGCGGTGGAAACTATAGGTGTGCAGCCAGATGGGGAACGCTTCGCATCGTTCGGCGTCGCTGGTGTAGAGCCGGGCGTAGGCCCATTCGTCGGCCAGAGTGCGGTGGAACC
>CAYXOM010000273.1:0-3454 GCA_964466565.1 uncultured Mycobacterium sp. | reverse complement strand
CCACCACGCTCGGCGGTCTTCAGGCGAACGCCTCGTCTGGTGTCGGACTCTCCTCGGCTTTCCCCTGCGGCGCTGGCGCGCCTCAGGCGAACGCCTCGTCGATGATCTCCTGCTGCTCGACGGCGTGCACCTTCGACGACCCAGATGACGGCGCCGACATCGCGCGCCGGGAGATGCGCGTGATCCCGGCCAGCTTCTCCGGCAGGAGTCCCGGGAGCTCCAGCCCGAACGTCGGCCAGGCGCCCTGGTTCGCCGGTTCCTCCTGCACCCAGCAGAACTGCCTGGCGTTCGGATAGGAGTCCAGGGTGGTGGCAAGCCGTCTGACGGGCAGCGGCGCGAGTTGCTCGATCCGCACGATCGCGACGTCCTCCCGGCCGTCGCGCGCCTTGCGGGCCGCGAGCTCGTAGTAGATCTTGCCGCTGGTGAGCAGCACGCGGGTGACCTCGTCGCGGTCACCGTCGCCGTCGGTGTAGGTGGTCTCCTCGAGCACCGAGCGGAATTTCTGCTCGGTGAAGTCGCGCAGGTCGCTGACCGCGGCCTTGTTGCGCAGCATCGACTTCGGCGTGAATACGATGAGCGGCCGGCGAACGCCGTCGAGGCCGTGCCGCCGCAACAGGTGGAAGTAGTTGGCCGGAGTCGAGGGCATCGCGACGGTCATCGACCCCTCGGCCCACAACTGAAGGAACCGCTCGATGCGCCCCGAGGTGTGGTCGGGACCCTGGCCCTCGTGTCCATGCGGCAGCAGCAGCACCACGTCGGAGAGCTGACCCCACTTGGCCTCGCCGGAGCTGATGAACTCGTCGATGATCGACTGCGCGCCGTTGACGAAGTCGCCGAACTGCGCCTCCCACAGCACCAGCGCGGCGGGGTTGCCCACCGAGTAGCCGTACTCGAACCCGACCGCTGCGAACTCCGAGAGCGGCGAGTCGTAGACCAGGAAACGCCCGCCGTTGGGGGTGCCGTCGGGGTTGCGGGTCAACAGGTCCAGCGGGGTGAACTCCGCGCCGGTTGCGGGGTCGATCACCACTGCGTGCCGCTGGGTGAAGGTGCCGCGCCGGGTGTCCTGACCCGTCATCCGGATCAGCTTGCCCTCGGCCAGGAACGAACCGAGCGCCAGCAGTTCGGCGAAGGCCCAGTCGACCCCGCCTTCGTAGGACATCTCGCGGCGCTTCTCCAGCACCGGTTTGACCCGGGGGTGCACCGTGAACCCGGCCGGCAGGGTCAGGTGCGCGTCGCCGATGCGGGCCAGCATCGACTTGTCGACCGCGGTCGTCATGCCCCGCGGGATCATCTGGGCCGTCTCCACCGACTCGCTGGGCTCGGCGGCGTGCTTCTCCAGCTCCCGCACTTCGTTGAAGACCTGCTCGAGTTGGCCCTGGTAGTCCCGGAGCGCGTCCTCGGCCTCTTTCAGCGAGATGTCGCCGCGACCGATCAGCGCCTCGGTGTAGCTCTTTCGGACCCCGCGCTTGGTGTCGATCACGTCATACATCGCCGGGTTGGTCATCGACGGGTCATCGCCCTCGTTGTGCCCGCGGCGGCGGTAGCAGAGCATGTCGATGACGACGTCCTTGTTGAACCGCTCCCGGAAGTCCACCGCCAGCCGGGCCACCCACACGCACGCCTCGGGGTCGTCGCCGTTGACGTGGAAGATCGGCGCGCCCACCATCTTCGCGACGTCGGTGCAGTACTCCGAGGACCGGGAGTGCTCGGGAGCGGTGGTGAATCCGATCTGGTTGTTGACGACGATGTGGACGGTCCCGCCGGTGCGGTATCCCTTGAGCAGGGCCAGGTTCAGCGTCTCGGCGACCACGCCCTGCCCGGCGAACGCTGCGTCGCCGTGCAGCATCAGCGGCACCACGGTGAATTTCCCCGGGTCGCCGTCGCCGTCGATCAGATCCTGTTTGGCGCGCACGAGGCCCTCGAGCACCGGGTCGACCGCCTCGAGATGCGACGGGTTGGCGACCAGCGACACCTCGATGTCGTTATCTCCGAACATCTGGATGTAAGTGCCCTGCGCTCCGAGGTGGTACTTGACATCGCCGGAGCCGTGCGCCTGCGAGGGATTGAGGTTGCCCTCGAATTCGCTGAAGATCTGGGAGTAGGGCTTACCGACGATATTGGCCAGCACGTTGAGCCGGCCCCGGTGGGGCATCCCGATGACGACCTCGTCGAGGCCGTGGTCGGCGCACTGGTCGATGACCGCGTCCATCATCGGGATAACCGACTCCGCGCCCTCCAGCGAGAAGCGCTTCTGCCCGACGTACTTGGTCTGCAGGAAGGTCTCGAAGGCCTCGGCGGCGTTGAGCTTGCTCAGGATGTACTTCTGCTGGGCGACGCTGGGTTTGTCGTGGCGCACCTCGATGCGCTCCTGCAACCAGCGCTGCTGCTCGGGTTCGAGGATGTGGCTGTACTCCACTCCGACGTGGCGACAGTAGGCGTCGCGCAGCACCGACAGCACGTCGCGCAGCTTTCGGTATTCGGCGCCGGCGAAGCCGTCGACCTTGAACTCCCGGTCGAGATCCCAGAGCGTCAGGCCGTGGGTGAGCACGTCGAGGTCGGGGTGCATCCGGAACCGGCTCTTGTCCAGGCGCAGCGGGTCGATGTCCGCCATCAGGTGGCCCCGGTTGCGGTAGGCCGCGATCAGTTCGAGCACGCGGGCGTTCTTGTCGACGATCGAGTCGGGGTTGTCGGTGCGCCACCGCACCGGTTCGTAGGGGATCTCCAGGTCGCGGAAGATCTCATCCCAGAAGTCGTCGTCGAGGAGCAGGCGGTGGATGGTCCGCAGGAAGTCCCCGGACTCAGCGCCCTGGATGATGCGGTGGTCGTAGGTCGAGGTCAGCGTGATCAGCTTGCCAACGCCCAACTCCGCGATCCGCTCTTCGCTCGCGCCCTGGAACTCCGCGGGCAACTCCATGGCGCCCACGCCGATGATGGCACCCTGTCCCGGCATGAGCCGGGGGACCGAGTGAACGGTTCCGATGGTGCCGGGGTTGGTCAGCGAGATCGTCACGCCGGCGAAGTCCTCGGCGGTGAGCTTGCCGTCCCGGGCGCGGCGCACGATGTCCTCGTAGGCGGCGACGAACTCGGCGAACTCCATGGTCTGGCAGCCCTTGATCGCGGCCACCACCAGCGACCGCTTGCCGTCCTTGCCGGGAAGGTCGATCGCCAGGCCCAGATTGGTGTGCGCCGGGGTCACGGCGTTGGGCTTGCCGTCGACCTCGGCGAAGTGGCGGTTCATGTTGGGGAATTCCCCGACCGCCCGGACGATGGCGTAGCCGAGCAGGTGGGTGAAGCTGATCTTCCCGCCCCGGGTGCGGTTGAGGTGGTTGTTGATGACGATGCGGTTGTCGATCATCAGGGTCGCCGGGATGGCCCGAACGCTGGTCGCGGTCGGAATCTCCAGCGAGTTGTTCATGTTCTTGGCCACCGCCGCGGCCGCCCCGCGCAGAACCTC
>CAYXOM010000272.1:0-3699 GCA_964466565.1 uncultured Mycobacterium sp. | reverse complement strand
GCCGACGAGGTGGCCGGTGCCGCGGACCGGATGGGACGGCGGATGCCCGACACCGACCTGCGCGCGCTGCTGGTCGCATCCCGGGAGTCCCCGCACTGGGCCGACGTCGCCAGCCGGTGTCTGACCTGCGGCAACTGCACCATGGTGTGCCCCACCTGCTTCTGCACCAGCACCTCCGACGTCACCGACCTCACCGGAGAGCACGCCGAGCGGTGGAGCGAGTGGGCCTCGTGCTTCGAATTCGACTTCACCTTCGTCCACGAGGGCCCGGTCCGGAAGTCGGCACCGTCGCGCTACCGGCACTGGCTGACCCACAAGCTGTCCAGCTGGCACGACCAGTTCGGCAGTTCGGGGTGCGTGGGATGCGGGCGCTGCATCGCCTGGTGTCCCACCGGGATCGACATCACCGAGGAGATGGCGACGCTCGCACGCCTGGCGGAATCCGACGGCGGTGCCGATGACTGAGACCGTGACCCGCCCGCCGGTGCGGGCGGCCGCCGGGATGGCGCCGGTCGCCCACCGGGTGGCGTCCAGGGTGGCCGAGAACGCCGACTCGGTCACGGTGCACCTCGAGCCGACGCACGCCGCCCTCCCGACACCGCAGCCGGGGGAGTTCATGATGCTCTACGCCTTCGGAGTCGGGGAGGTGGCGATCTCGCTCAGCGGCATTCCCGGCGACGGCACCCTGGTCCACACCATCCGCTCGGTGGGCGCGGTCAGCGCCGCGTTGTGCGCCGCCCAGCCGGGATCGACGATCGGGGTCAGGGGGCCCTTCGGCGCCGGCTGGGGCCTTCGGCGGGCGGCGGGGAGGGACCTGGTGATCGTGGCCGGCGGGGTGGGACTGGCGCCGCTGCGGCCGGTGCTGCACGCCGTGCTGGCCGAACGCGAGCGCTTCGGGCGGGTCGTGCTCATCGCCGGCGCTCGTGCGCAGCGTGATTTCCTCTACGCCGGGGAGATCGCCGACTGGCAGCGGGATCCCCGCCTGGAATCGCACGTCACCGTCGACGTGCCGATCCAGAGCTGGCGCGGCGATACGGGTTTGGTCACCGAACCGTTGCGCCGGCTGAGTCTGCAGCCCGGCGCGACGACCGCGTTGTTGTGCGGGCCGGAGCCGATGATGCGCTTCGGGGCGCAGGCGCTTCTCGCCAAAGGGGTTGCCGCCGAAGAGATCCGGGTCTCGCTGGAACGCAACATGCAGTGCGGGACCGGCTGGTGCGGACATTGTCAACTCGGGCCGCTGCTGCTGTGCCGGGATGGCCCCGTGGTCGGCTACGACGTCGCGGGGCCGCTGCTGGAAGTGGGGGAACTGTAGATGCCGACCCTGGCCGTGTGGAAGTTCGCCTCCTGCGACGGTTGTCAGCTCACCCTGCTGGACTGCGAGGACGAACTGCTGGTCCTCGCCGAGCAGGTTCAGATCGCGGCCTTCGCCGAGGCCTCCAGTGTCATGGTCGGCGGACCCTACGACGTCTCCCTGGTCGAGGGGTCGATCACCACACCGGACGACGAGCACCGCATCCGCGAGATCCGCGCGCAGTCCGGGGTGCTGGTGGCCCTCGGCGCCTGTGCGACCGCCGGAGGCATCCAGGCGCTGCGCAACTTCGCCGACGTGTCGGAGTTCACCTCCGTCGTCTACGCCCGGCCGGAGTACATCAGCACGCTGGCCACCTCCACCCCGCCGTCGGCGCACGTGACGGTGGATTACGAACTGCGCGGCTGCCCGATCGACCGCGGTCAGTTGCTGGACACCCTGGCCGCGCTGCTGGTGGGACGCAAACCGCGGCTTCCCGCGGCCACGGTCTGCACCGAGTGCAAGCGGTCCGGGGTGAGCTGCGTGACCGTCACCGAGGGGATCGCCTGCCTGGGGCCGGTCACGCACGCGGGCTGCGGCGCGCTGTGCCCGCGGCACAACCGCGGCTGCTACGGCTGTTTCGGTCCGGCCGCGACACCCAACACCCCGGCGATGATCCCGCTGCTTCGCCGCGACGGCATGTCGGGCGACGACGTCGACCGGGCGTTCGCCACCTTCAACGTCGCCGATTTCCACGCCGGGCGCGGCGGCCGGTGACCGACACCGCCCCGGGCACCCGGAACGGCCAGAGTGCGCGCACGCTGCGGGTGGGCGCACTGACCCGGGTCGAGGGGGAAGGCGCGCTGCACGTCGAACTGCGCGACGGCATCCCGGAGGTGGTCGAGCTCAACATCTACGAGCCGCCCAGGTTCTTCGAGGCCTTCCTGCGCGGCCGCTCCTACACCGAGCCCCCGGACCTGACCGCCCGGATCTGCGGGATCTGCCCGGTGGCGTACCAGGTGAGTGCGTGCAACGCCATCGAGTCACTGTGCGGCGTCACCCTCGACCCGCAACTGCAGGCGCTGCGACGGCTGCTCTACTGCGGCGAGTGGATCCACAGCCACGCGCTGCACATCTACATGCTGCACGCGCCGGACTTCCTGGGCGTTCCCGACGTCATGACGCTGGCCCGCGAGCATCGCCGGCAGGTGGAGCGCGGGCTGGCGCTGAAGAAGGCCGGCAACCGGCTGATGGAACTCGTCGGCGGCCGCGCGATCCATCCGGTCAACGTCCGGCTCGGCGGCTTCTACTCGGTGCCGCCCCGCTCCGAGATGCGGCTGATGGCAGAGCAGTTGCGGGCCGCACTCGACGATGCGCTGTCCACCGTCGACTGGGTCGCGGCTTTCGAGTTCCCCGACCTCGAGGTCAGCCACGAGATGCTCGCCCTGACCGCGGAGCGCTACGCCATCGAGGACGGCACGATCGCCCGCAGCGCCGGCCCGGTGTTCGGCATCGACCGGTTCGCCGAGCACGTCCGCGAGACCCAGGTGCCGCACTCCACCGCGCTGCACGCCACCCTGGACGGGCGCCCGCACCTGACCGGGCCGCTGGCGCGCTACTCGCTGAACCACGCCAGGCTCTCGCCACTGGCCCGGGAGGCCGCCCGATCGGCAGGCCTGAGCGAGCAATGCCGTAACCCTTTCCGCAGCATCATCGTTCGTGCGGTCGAGGTGGTCTATGCGGTCGAGGAGGCGCTGCGCATCATTGACGAGTATCGGCCGCCGCCGCGACCCTTCGTTGACGTCGAACCCCGGCCGGGCGTGGGCCACGGGGTCAGCGAGGCCCCCCGGGGGCTGCTCTACCACCGCTTCGGGATCGATGCCGACGGGCTGGTCTCGGCGGCGACCATCATCCCGCCCACCGCGCAGAACCAGGGCGCGATCGAAGACGATCTGGGCAAGGTGGTGGTTGCCGCCGCCGACCTGGACGACGCGGCGCTGACCGCGATGTGCGAGCGGGCGATCCGCAACTACGACCCGTGCATCTCGTGCGCCACCCACTTCTTGACCGTGACGGTGCGGCGGCGGTGATCACCGACCGGGTGGTGCTGGGAATCGGCAACCGCCACCGCCGCGACGACGGTGTCGGCCCGGCGGTGGCCGCCGAACTCGCCGCCCACGACCTGCCGGGAGTGCGGATCGTGTGTTGCGCGGCCGAGCCCACCGCGCTGCTGGACGCCTGGACAGGCGCGCGGCTGGCGGTGCTGGTCGACGCCGTGGCCGGCGGGGAGCCGGGCCGGGTGCGATGCATCGGCCTCGGGGACCTCGGCGCGCCGGCGGCGGTGAGCACCCACGAACTCGACCTGGCCGGCACCTACGGACTGGGCCTGGCCCCCGGCCCCGTGCCCCGCG
>CAYXOM010000271.1:0-2463 GCA_964466565.1 uncultured Mycobacterium sp. | reverse complement strand
GTGTCAGGTGATGGCGGGACCCCTGAGCGGTCTGCGGGTCGTTGAACTGGCCGGGATCGGACCCGGCCCGCACGCGGCGATGATCCTCGGCGACCTCGGCGCCGAGGTGGTGCGTATCGAACGGCCCAGGGCGGCTCCGGCCGCGGTCCCGAGCAACGACTTTCTGCTGCGCAACCGCCGTTCGGTCACCGCCGACCTGAAGAGCGAGACCGACCGGGACATGGTGCTCGGGCTGATCGCCAGGGCCGACGTACTGATCGAGGGGTTCCGCCCCGGGGTCACCGAGCGCCTCGGCCTGGGGCCGCAGGACTGCGCACGGGTCAACGAAGCCCTGGTGTACGCGCGGATGACGGGCTGGGGTCAGACCGGCCCGCGCAGCCAGCAGTCCGGCCACGACATGAACTACATCTCGCTCAACGGAGTCTTGCACGCGATCGGACGGGTCAACGAGGCACCGGTGCCGCCGCTGAACCTGGTCGGCGACTTCGGCGGCGGGTCGATGTTCCTGCTCGTCGGAATCCTCTCGGCCCTCTACGAACGCCAGCAGTCCGGCAAGGGCCAGGTGATCGATGCCGCCATGGTCGACGGCTCGGCGGTGCTGGCGCAGATGATTTTCGCCTTCCGGCATACCGGGCTGTGGAGCGACGTGCGCGGCACCAACATGCTCGACACCGGCGCGCCCTGGTACGACGTCTACGAGTGCGCCGACGGCCGGCACGTCGCGGTCGGGGCCATCGAACCGCAGTTCTACGCCGAACTCATCGCCAAGCTCGGCCTGGACCCGGCCACCCTGCCCGACCAGAACGACAGCACCCGATTCCCGGAACTGCGGGCGGCGCTGGCCAGGACATTCGCCGCCCACGACCGCGACCACTGGGCGAAGGTCTTCGCCGGCAGCGACGCCTGCGTCACGCCGATTCTGTCCTTCGCCGAGATCGAGACCGAGCCGCACAACCTCGAGCGCGGAAGCTTCTACCGCGAGGGAGACTCGATTTTCCCGATGCCCGCACCGCGTTTCTCCCGGACGCCGCCGGGAAAGCCGACCCCTCCGCGGGTGCCCGGGGAGGACACCGGGGCCGTCCTGGCCGACTGGGTATAGTCCCCGACCAACCGGTCGGTAAGCGAAGGGACGGAATGCGTGGAGATCACAGACGCGGTGGCGGTCGTCACCGGCGGGGCCTCCGGCCTGGGACTGGCCACCGCCAACGCCCTGCTCGGCGGGGGCGCCAAGGCGGTCATCCTCGACCTGCCCTCCTCCAGGGGCGAGGAGGTCGCGACCGAGTTGGGTGAGCGTGCCCGGTTCGCCCCGGCCGACGTCACCGATTCCGACGCGGTCGCCGCGGCCCTCGACGTCGCCGAGTCGATGGGCCCGCTGCGCATCGTGGTCAACTGCGCCGGCACCGGCGACGCGATCCGGGTGCTGGGCAAGGGCGGGGTCTACCCACTGGAGAAGTTCGCCCGCATCGTCAACATCAACCTGGTCGGCACGTTCAACGTGCTGCGACTCGGCGCCGAGCGGATGGCCAAGACCGAACCCGTCGGCCCCCCGGACGGCCCGGAGCGCGGCGTCATCATCAACACCGCGTCGGTCGCCGCGTTCGACGGACAGATCGGCCAGGCCGCCTATTCGGCATCCAAGGGCGGAGTGGTGGGTATGACGCTGCCGATCGCCCGGGATCTGGCCGACAAGCTGATCCGGGTCGTGACGATCGCCCCAGGGCTGTTCGACACCCCGTTGCTCGCCGGCCTGCCCGAACCGGCGAAGGCCTCCCTCGGCGCGCAGGTGCCGCACCCCTCGCGGCTGGGCAAGCCTGACGAGTACGGCGCTCTGGCGGTGCACATCGTGGAGAACCCGATGCTCAACGGCGAGGTGATCCGCCTCGACGGCGCGATCCGGATGGCACCGCGATGACACTGACCACCAAGTTCACCGAGGCATTCGGCGTCGAACACCCGATCGCGCAGGGAGGCATGCAGTGGGTGGGGCGTGCCGAGCTCGTCGCGGCGGTGGCCAATGCCGGTGCGCTGGGCTTCCTCACCGCGCTGACCCAGCCGACCCCGGCGGACCTGGCCCGCGAGATAGACAAGACCCGCGAGCTGACCGACAAGCCGTTCGGGGTCAACCTGACGATCCTGCCCGCGATCAACCCCCCTCCTTACGACGAGTACCGGCGGGTCATCGTCGACGCGGGCATCAAGATCGTCGAGACCGCCGGCTCCAATCCCGCCCCGCACCTGCCGATGTTCCACGACAACGGCATCAAGGTGCTGCACAAATGCACCTCAGTGCGCCACGCCGTCAAGGCGCAGAGCCTCGGGGTGGACGGGATCAGCATCGACGGCTTCGAGTGCGCCGGGCATCCGGGGGAGGACGACATTCCGGGCCTGGTGCTGATCCCGGCGGCGGCGGAGAAGATCGAGATCCCGATGATCGCCTCCGGCGGCTTCGGGGACGCCCGCGGC
>CAYXOM010000270.1:0-3766 GCA_964466565.1 uncultured Mycobacterium sp. | reverse complement strand
CGACCGGTCCCGCCCCGACGAACCGCGCCGCCTGGGCGCCGGCGCGGCCCGCTCCGACGTGTTCGACGCGGTCCGCGACGACGAGGTGCCCGTGGCGGTTGGAGCGGTGGACTATCCCGAGGAAGACGTCACCGAGGTCCGGGCCGCACGCCGCGAGGAGTCCTGGCGCCACGAATCCCGCGAGGCGGTCCGCGACGTCCACGAAACGGTCCAGCAACGCAAATACGATCTCAACCGGGAACACACCGAGGACTGAGTCCGCCCACTCGTCGCGCCCTCAGCGCGTCGTCGCCACGTACCGCAGCGCCAGCAGGTAGCCCTGCACCCCGAACCCGACGATCACCCCGGTCGCGACCGCGCTCACGTACGACCGGTGCCGGAAGTCCTCGCGGGCATGCACATTGGAGATGTGCACCTCGATCAGCGGCCCGCCGAGTTCGGCACAGGCGTCCCGCAACGCCACCGAGGTGTGGGTCAGCGCCCCGGCATTGAGAATGACCGCCTCGCCGCTGTCCGCGGCGCCGTGCAACCACTCCAGCAGTTGCGCCTCGCTGTCGCTCTGGCGCACCCGCACCCCGATGCCGAGTTCGGCCGCCTCCGCCTCGATCATCGCGACCAGGTCGTCGTGGGTGGCGTGGCCGTACACCTCCGGTTCGCGTCGGCCCAGCCGCCCCAGATTCGGCCCGTTGATGACCAGGACGTCACTCACCGCGCCGCCTCAGCGGCACCGGCGACCTCGGCGTATGCCGCGGCCAGCAGCGCCGGGTCGGGTCCTTCCAGGCGGCCGGGCCGGGCCAGCGCGTCGAGGACGACGAAGCGCAGCACTCCGGACCGGGTCTTCTTGTCCCCCGCCATGTACTCGAGCAACTCCGGCAGCGCCCGGGGGTCGTAGGTCACCGGCAGGCCCAGAGCGCTCAGCACGTCGCGGTGCCGCCGCGTGGTCGCGTCGTCGAGCCGGCCGGCCAGGCGGGCGAGCTCGGCGGCGAACACCAGTCCGACCGACACCGCCGCGCCGTGGCGCCATCGATAGCGCTCCCGGCGTTCGATGGCGTGGCCCAGGGTGTGCCCGTAGTTGAGGATCTCCCGCAGGGCCGACTCCTTCTCGTCGGCGCCGACCACCGCGGCCTTGACCGCGATCGAACGCCGGATCAGCTCGGCCAGGACCGGCCCGGCGGGGTCGACGGCGGCCTGCGGGTCGGTTTCGATGAGCTCGAGGATCCGCGGGTCGGCGATGAACCCGGCCTTGACGATTTCGGCCATCCCGGCGATCAGCTCGTTGCGCGGCAGCGTCGCGAGCATCCCGAGGTCGACGAAGACGGCGACGGGCTGGTGGAACGCCCCGACCAGATTCTTGCCGGCGTCGGTGTTGATCCCGGTCTTGCCGCCGATCGCGGCGTCGACCATCGCCAGCAGGGTGGTGGGAACTTGGACGATGTCCACGCCGCGCAGCCAGGTCGCCGCGGCGAAGCCCGCCACATCGGTGGCGGCCCCGCCGCCGAGGCCTACCACCGCGTCGCGGCGTCCAAGGCCGATGCGGCCGAGCACCTCCCAGAGGTATCCGACGACCGGCAGGTCCTTTCCCGCCTCGGCGTCGGGCAGTTCCACCCGGTGGGCGTCGGCCCCGCGGTCCGCGAGGTCCTTGCGGAGCAGTTCGGCGGCGTCGGCCAGCGCGGGCTGGTGCAGGACCGCGACCCGGTGGCGGGAGCCGAGCAGCTCGGCAACGTCACCGAGCAGACCGGTTCCGACGACCACCGGATACGGTGGGTCCACCGCCACCTCGATCCTGGTCGGGTCCGGGCTCACTTGCGCACCCCGGCCCGACGCGCCGCCAGGGTCGCCGGGGTCACCCGCCGGGGGGTAGCGGCGCCGGGTGTGCCGGGTGCGTGGGCTCCGGCGTCGGCCGCCGGCGACGGCCGGGTCCAGGAGCCGGGCGGGGCGTTCTGACCGGGATTCTCCAGTCGAGCGACGATCTGGCGCACCACCGCCCCGGGGTTGCGACGGTTGGTGTTGACCCGCACGGTCGCCATCGCTCGGTACAGCGGGGTCCGCTGAGCGGCCAGGACGCGGTATTTCTCCGCTCGGTCGGGCCCGGCCAGCAGCGGGCGCACCACGCTACCGCCGGTTCGCCGCACCCCCTCGGCGGTGCTGATCTCCAGATAGACCACGATGTGCCCGGCCAGCGCGTCGCGGACACCGGGCGTCGTCACCGCCCCCCCGCCCAGGGAGAGAACGCCGTCGTGGGAGTCCAGCGCCGCTCGGATCACCCGTTCCTCGATCCGGCGGAACTCCGCTTCGCCGTCGGCGGCGAAGATCTCCCCGATGCTGCGCCCGGTCCGCTCCTCGATCGCGGCGTCGGTGTCGAGCAGGCTGACCCCCAGGGCCTTGGCGAGCCGGCGGCCGATGGTGGATTTGCCCGCGCCCGGCAGACCGACCAGCACCGCTCTGGGCGACATCGCCGGCTACCCCGACAGCCGCACGGAGTCGTCGAAGGCCCGGCGTTCGGCGAGTGCGTGCAGGTAGCCCTCGATGTTGCGGCGTGTCTCGGCCAGTGAATCCCCGCCGAACTTCTCCAGGGCGGCCCGCGCGAGAACCAGCGCGACCATCGTCTCGGCGATGACGCCCGCGGCGGGCACCGCACAGACGTCCGAACGCTGGTGAATCGCGACGGCCTCCGCGCCGGTGGCCAGGTCGACGGTGGCCAGCGGCCGGGGAACGGTCGAGATGGGCTTCATCGCCGCACGCACCCGCAGCGGCTGGCCGTTTGTCATTCCGCCCTCGAGTCCGCCGGCGCGGTTGGTGGAGCGGACCACGGCGCCGGCGCCGGGGTACATCTCGTCGTGCGCGCCGCTGCCGCGCCGCCGGGCGGTCTCGAACCCATCGCCGATCTCCACACCCTTGATGGCGTTGATGCCCATCACCGCTCCGGCCAACTGGCTGTCGAGCCGGTTCTCGCCGCTGGTGAAGGACCCGATGCCGACCGGCAGGCCGTGGGCCACCACCTCCACGACACCGCCGAGGGTGTCGCCATCGGCCTTGGCTGCCTCGACCTCGGCGATCATGGCGGCCTCGACGGCGGGATCGAACGCCCGGACCGGGCTCTGGTCGATGCGTGCGAGATCCTCGGCCGCCGGCGGCGGGCCGTCGTAGGGGACCGACATCCCGATCGAGACGACGTGGGAGCCCACCTCGACACCGAGGGCCTGCCGCAGGAACGCCCGGGCGACGGTGCCGGCGGCCACCCGGGCCGCGGTCTCGCGCGCACTGGCCCGCTCCAGCACCGGACGCGCGTCGTCGAACCCGTACTTGAGCATGCCGGCGTAATCGGCATGCCCGGGACGCGGACGGGTCAGCGGCGCGTTGCGCGCCCCGCCGAGCAGGGCTGGGTCGACCGGATCGGCCGCCATCACCGTCTCCCATTTCGGCCACTCGGTGTTGCCGATCTCGATGGCGATCGGACCCCCCAGCGTGCTTCCGTGGCGAACCCCCGCCAGCAGGCTGACCTCGTCCTGCTCGAACTTCATCCGGGCGCCGCGCCCGTAGCCGAGCCGGCGGCGCGCAAGTTGGTCGGCGATGTCCGCCGTGGTGATCCGCACCCCGGCGACCATGCCCTCCACCAGCGCCACCAGGGCGCGGCCATGCGACTCTCCGGCAGTCGTCCAGCGCATCACCCGATCATCTTCCCACGTCCGTGCGACGCGGCCCAACACCGCGGCGCCCCTAGAGAACCGCGGCCGCGGCCGCCGCGAGGCTCGCGGCGCACATCGAC
>CAYXOM010000269.1:0-1939 GCA_964466565.1 uncultured Mycobacterium sp. | reverse complement strand
GCGACCACCCGCCGGTGCTCGTCGACGCTGCGCATGCCCGGCGCCGTCACACCGGGTAGGTGACGCCGGTCAGCTCCTCGGAGACCGTCCACAGCCGCTGCTGGGTGGCGGTGTCGCGGGATTGCGCGCTCGAGCTGACCACCCTGGGGTGGCCGCGCAGTTCGCGGATACCGTCGGGTCCGTAGTACTGACCGCCGGTGACCGCCGGGTCGGTGGCCGCCCGCAGGGTGGGCAGCGCGCCCATCGCGGCGGTGTTGAGCAGCCGGCCCGACAGCCAGCTGACACCGGGCAGCTGGGCCCCGGGTACATGGCGTTGCAGCTCGGTGGCCGCCACCCCGGGGTGGGCCGCCACCGAGATGGTCTTGGCGCCGGCCGCGGCGAGGCGGCGCTGCAGGTCGTAGGCGAACATCAGGTTGGCCAGCTTCGACTGTCCGTAGGCGGCCACCCGCTCGTAGCGTCGCCGCTGCCACTGCAGGTCCTCGAAGTCGATCCGGGCGCGGATGTTGTGCGCGATCGAGGCCACCGACACCACCCTGGAGCCGTCGACGCCGAGCAGGTTGTCCAGCAGCAGGCCGGTCAGCGCGAAGTGGCCCAGGTGGTTGGTGCCGAACTGCAGCTCGAAGCCGTCGGCCGTGGTCGACTTCGGCGGGTACATCACCCCGGCGTTGTTGATCAGCAGGTCGATCCGCGGGAATTCCGCCGCCAGTTCGGCGGCCGCCCGGCGCACCGATTCCAGTGAGCCCAGGTCGAGCTTGCGGACGTCGACCTGCGCTCCGGAGGACTGGGCGCGGATGCGGGCGGCGGCGGCGTCGCCCTTGGCGGTGTCGCGGCAGGCCATCACCACGCGGGCTCCCCGCGCCGCCAGCACTCGGGCGGTGTCGTAGCCCAGCCCGGTGTTGGAACCGGTGACGATCGCCACCCGCCCGCTCTGGTCGGGTACGTCCTTCTCAGTCCATGCCATGGCTAGAACATACGGCGGGCCGGCCGGGTTGCGCACATGGTGCCTGCGCCTACTGTCTGGATATGGCCGTCGCCGGGGTGCTGTTCGACATCGACGGCGTGCTGGTGACGTCCTGGCAGCCGATCCCGGGCGCGGCCGAGGCGCTGCGGGCGCTCGCCGGCCGCGGTGTCGCGTGCTCGTATCTGACCAACACCACGACCCGCACCCGGCGCGATATCGCCGGGGCGCTGACCGCCGCCGGGATGCCGGTGGCGCCCGAGGAGGTGGTGACCGCGGCCTCGCTGACAGCCGGCTACGTCCGGTCCCGCCATCCGCGGGCGCGCTGCCTGCTCGTCAACAACGGCGACATCGCCGCGGACCTGCCCGGGATCGATCTCGTCGAGCCGCCGGCCGGGCTGGACTCGCCGCCGGACGTGATCCTGCTCGGCGGAGCCGGCCCGCAGTACTGCCACCTGACCCTGAGCCGGGTCTACGAATTGATGGCCGCCGGGGTGCCGGTGGTCGCGATGCACCGCAGCACCGCCTGGAAGACCGCCGAGGGTCTGCGCATCGACACCGGCATGTACCTGACCGGGATGGAGCAGGCCAGCGGACGTCGGGCCGTCGCGGTGGGCAAACCGGCCCCGGCCGGTTTCCTGGCCGCCGCCGCCGCGCTCGGCCTGGATCCCGAGGAGATGGTGATGGTCGGCGACGACCTGCACAACGACGTGCTGGCCGGCCAGGCGGTCGGGATGACCGGGGTGCTGGTGCGCACCGGCAAGTTCGGCCAGGAGACCCTCGACCGCTGGGCGGCCGACGAGTTCGCCGTCCAGCCCCACCACGTCATCGACTCGGTCGCCGACCTGCCGGAGCTACTGGCCTCGGGGGTCTAGCCGGCCAGGCCCCGGGCCGCCGCGATGCGGGCCTGCAACTGCTCGCCGGAGGCCGCGGCCACCGGCGGGCCGGACGCACGGCTGGATCCATCACGAACTGCGCCGC
>CAYXOM010000268.1:0-2467 GCA_964466565.1 uncultured Mycobacterium sp. | reverse complement strand
CGGTGCCGGCGGTGCCGCCGCGACCGGGGCCGCGGGCATCCCGACGACCGGTGCGGGCGCGGGCGCGGGCGCCTTGATCGTCGCCGCCGCCGGGGGCTTCTTCGCGGGCGCAGGTTCGGGCGCCTTAACGCCGCCGAACGACTCCCGGAGCCGGCGGGCGACGGGAGCCTCCACCGTCGACGACGCCGACTTGACGAACTCGCCCTGCTCGCTCAGCCGGGCCAGCACTTCCTTGCTCGTGACACCGAGTTCCTTAGCTAACTCGTGTACGCGGGCCTTACCTGCCACTACATCTCCATCTCTAGAGGCGACAGCGGTGGGTCGGCCGCGCCTCGGGTTCAGCTACGACGCATGGTCATCGTCGCGACTTCACGGTGTGCTCATGTTCTTCCGTTGCCTGTTCCTCGCCGGGCCGCCCAGCACCACCGGGAAGTTCCCGAAAGTACTCGACCACCGCGGAGATGTCCGGTGGACCGGTGATACGCAGCGCTGAGGCGAAGGCCCGCCGCCGGGTCGCTGCCGACAGGCATCGACCGTCGGGGTGCAACCAGGCTCCCCGGCCGGGATGGCGTCGGGACGTGTCAACGGAGACGGCGAACCGGCCATTCCCCGTCGGCACGGCCACCATCCGCAGCAGTTCGACGGCCAACTCTCGCTTCCGGCACCCCAGGCACATCCGCACCACAGCGGTGCGGCGGTGACGTGGCGCGACCGGAATCTCGCGCTGGATCACGTCTGAGTCTAGCGTCACAGCTGATGGACCCGGTAATCAGCCGGGTTCGGCGTCGCTGCGGATGTCGATCCGCCAGCCGGTGAGCCGAGCCGCCAGCCGGGCGTTCTGGCCCTCCTTGCCGATCGCCAGCGACAGCTGGAAGTCCGGGACGATCACCCGGGCGGCCCGGGCGGTGGCGTCCACGACCTGGACCGACACCACCTTGGCCGGGGACAGCGCATTGGCGACGAACCGGGCCGGATCCTCGTCGAAGTCGATGATGTCGATCTTCTCGCCGCTCAGCTCGCTCATCACGTTGCGTACCCGCTGACCCATCGGCCCGATACAGGCCCCTTTGGCGTTGAGCCCCGCGACGGTGGAGCGCACCGCGATCTTGGAGCGATGACCCGCCTCCCGGGCAACGGCCGCGATCTGGACCGAGCCCTGCGCGATCTCGGGCACCTCGAGCGCGAACAGCTTGCGCACCAGGTTCGGATGGGTCCGGGACAGCTCGATCCGGGGCTCGCGCATCCCGCGGGTCACCCCGACGACGTAGCAGCGCAGCCGCTCGCCGTGCTGATAGGTCTCGCCGGGAACCTGCTCAGCGGGCCTCATGGTGCCCTCCGAGCCTCGGGTCTCGGTGCCCAGGCGCACGATGACGTTGCCGCGCGCGTTCTCCTTGGAGTCGCGCTGGACGACCCCGGCGACGATATCGCCCTCGCGGGCGGAGAACTCCCCGAAGACGCGTTCGTTCTCGGCGTCCCGGAAGCGCTGCAGCATGACCTGCCGCGCGGTGGTGGCCGCGACCCGGCCGAAACCCTCAGGCGTGTCGTCCCACTCGCGCACCACCTCTCCCAGCTCGTCGGTCTCCCGCGCGATCACCGCGACGGCGCCGGATCTGCGGTCGATCTCGATGCGGGCCTCGGGCTGGTGCCCTTCGGTGTGCCGGTAGGCCGTCAGCAGCGCGGTCTTGATGGTCTCGAGGAGTTCGTCGACGGCGATGCCGCGGTCCGCCTCGATCGCGTGCAGCGCGGCCATGTCGATGTTCATCGCTCACTCTCCCTTCCCTTCCGGCTGTCCGGGCCGCCCGCTGCGAGCGCCTCGATCTCGGCGGAGCTGGGTGCGGAGAACTCCACCTGGACGGCGCCCGAGGAGATCTGGGCGATCGGGACAGCGCGAACCGACCACCCCGATTCCTCCCCGACCAGCAACTCGACAGCGCCGGCCGACGCCGAACGGACCCGGCCGCTCACTGTGGTGCCGTCGGTGAGGCCGACCTCGACCCTGCGGCCACGGGCGCGCCGGAAGTGTTTCTCGGTGGTCAGCGGCCGGTCCACACCCGGCGAGCTGACCTCCAGCACGTACCCTCCCGGCCCGGTGTGGAGGGTGTCCAGCAGGGCGGAGGCAGCCCGGGACAATGCGGCGATGGTCTCCAGGTCCAGCGGGGTGTCGCCGTCGGCGACCACCCGAAGCCGGGGCGGCCGGGCGGCGGCGTCGACCTCGACGGCCTCGATCTCATATCCGGCTTGCGCGAACTCGCCGCTGAGGAGTTCGACCACCTGATCGGGGGCCGGTGGTCCCGGGGGCCGCTGGGTCACGGCGACCTCCTCGTCTTGAGTTGTTCCGCGATGCGCTGCGCCGGGCGGGAGGGCCCTGGGCCCCACCGCCATTGCGCCACGATACGCTGCGGTCGGCCGGGGCAATGGCAGGATGTGGGCGTGCTTCACCCACCGACCAGCCACCCGGGTTCGGGGC
>CAYXOM010000267.1:0-10020 GCA_964466565.1 uncultured Mycobacterium sp. | reverse complement strand
CCCCCGCCGGCAGTGGGGCCGAAACAAGATCCCCACCCCAGGCCGGGGGGGCCCGCCATTGGCGCCGTCCGGGGACGTCGCCGGACTCGAGGTCCGGATCCGAACGGTGATGACCGACATGCTGCACGCGGTGCAACAGGAGTATCCGCATCCGCCGGGCGCCTGGTGGGTGCCGCGGCGGCTGGAAGGCGGGGCGCCGACGCCGGCGGAGGCCGAGCAGCTGGATCGGGACGAACTCGCCCGCCGGGCGCGGCGGGCGGGGGAGCCGAACCGATGCTGCCCGCTCTGATCGCCACCGACGTCGACGGCACCCTGCTGGACCCGGCCGAGCGGGTCACGGCGCGGACCCGGGAGGCGGTCACGGCCGCGCGGGCGGCGGGGGTGACCTTCGTGCTCGCCACCGGCCGCCCGCCGCGATGGATCACCCCGGTCGTGGAGGAACTCGGATTCGCCCCGATCGCGGTCTGCGCCAACGGCGCGGTCGTCTACGACGCCGACGCCGACCGCATCGTCTCGGCACGCACGCTCTCGGTCGAGCAGCTCGGCCAGCTGGCCGAGATCGCCGCCCGCCTGATCCCGGGGGTCGGGCTCGCCGTCGAGCGCGTCGGCCGCAGCGCCCACGACACCGCCACACCGCAGTTCGTCAGCGCGCCGGGCTACGAGCACGCCTGGCTCAACCCGGACAACACCGAGGTCTCCTACGAGGATCTGCTCAGCGCCCCGGCGGTCAAACTCCTGGTGCGCAAGGCCGGGATGCCCAGTTCGCAACTGGCCGAGAAACTCACCGCTCACGCCGGCCTGCTCGGCGACGTGACCTACTCGACCGACGACGGCCTGGTGGAGATCAGTCCGGTCGGGATCAGCAAGGCCCGCGGGGTCGAGGAGGTCGCGCGCCCGCTGGGCATCACCGCCGAGGACGTGGTGGCGTTCGGGGACATGCCCAACGACGTCCCGATGCTGCGATGGGCCGGTCACGGCGTGGCGATGGGCAACGCCCACCGAGAGGCGCTCGAGGCCGCCAACGAGGTCACCGCTCCCAACAGCGACGACGGGGTGGCCCGCGTCCTGGAGCGGTGGTGGCTCTAGTTACCGCCGGCCCGTCCGCGGCCGCAGGCGCAGGCCGGTGGCGACCCAGCCCACGGTGCCGTCGTCCCGGCGGACGAAGGGCAGCCGCATCCCGTCGCGGACGGCGCTGTCGGGTCCGATGACCTCGACAGCCTCGGGTTGCGGCGGCGGCGGGGAGATGTCGGGTTGCCATGACCCTGCTTCGGGGGTCGTCTCCTCGGAGCTCACCAGCCCGCCGCCGTCGACCTCGAGCGTCAGGGTGCCGCCGGGATCGGAGTAGCGCCCCGCATAAGCTCCCAATTCGTCGCCGCCGGGCCGTGTGCCGGTGCCCGCGGCGGCGACCAGCAGGGCGCCGCCGATGCCGGCCCGCCCGGCCAGCTCGCCGAGGCCCGGGTAGCCGGTCAGGGCCGCGTCGAGGACCGACTTCGCCGCGGCCGAGCCGGGCTGGCCGTTGAGCAGCAGCACGAGGGCGAATCCCCGGGCGGGGACGGCCGCGAACGTCGTGTGCTGCCCGAGGGTGTCGCCGTCGTGGGAGATCACCCGCAGATCCCCCACCTCCTGCACAAACCAGCTGCGCCCCATCGACAGATCAAGTCCGGGCACCCCCACGGCCGGCTCGGCCATCGCGCGCAGGCTCGCCGACGTGATGCCGACCGCCCTGCGCGGGGGTTCTGCCCCGAGGTGCAACCGCGCGTACCGCAGGACGTCGCGGGTGGTCGACCACAGGCCGCCGGCGGGGTCCACGCTGCGCGGGACCCACAGCGGGGTCTGGACGGCCACGGACGGACGGCCGTTCACCGCCGTGGCGATGTGACCGTCGGCATACGGCCGGCGCAGGACCGCCCCGCGGTCGAACACCGTGTCGGCCAGCCTCAGCGGGCTGAGCACCAGACGGCCGACGGCGTCGGCGTAGTCGGTGTTGGCGACGATCTCGATAAGTCTGCCCAGCAACAGGAACGCGGAGTTGTTATAGGAGAAGTACCGGCCGCATTCGAACTGCTGGGGAAACTGCGGCAAATGTTCCTCGACGTAGCGGCCCAGCGCGTCGGAGTCGTCGCCGGTGTCGAAAAGGCCGTCCCCGTACCAGCCGCAGGTGTGTTCGAGAAGGTTCGCCACCGTGACGACCTCGGCGGTCTGCGGGTCACGCAGACGCAGACCGCGCAGATACCGCCGGACCCGCCCATCGAGTGCCAAGTCGCCGTCGTCGATCAGCTTCCAGATCGCGGTTGCGGTGAATGTCTTTGTCAGCGAACCGATCTGGAACAGCGTGTCCGGGGCGACCGGGCGGAGCGAGGAGAGGCTGGAGACGCCGAATGTGGCGTGCTGCTCACGGTTTCCGGCAAGGATGCCCAGGGCCCCGCCCGGGATCCGGAACTCGCGCATGGCGGCGACCACGGCGTCGGAGGTTGCGCGGAAGGCCGGGGAGGCGTCGCGGGGCACGCCGACCGGCAGCGCAATCTCCGGCGGCGGCGCAGCCGGCGGCTCCGGGCCGGGCTCCCCGGAGTCCGCGGCGCACCCTGCGGCCGCGGCGGCGGCGAGCAACAGGGCCGCGCGACGGGACAGCTGCGGGAGCGAACCGGGCACCGGTGAGTTGCCTTTCGGTCCGGGATGTGGAGCCGAGTCAGCCTACCGCGATCCGGCTGAAGCGCTCGAGCTGTGTCGGGGGGCCCTCGAGCGACGGTGGCGGCAACACCAGGCTCACCCCGTCGATGACCCGGATGACGTTGCGGGTGTGCCGGTCGAAGTTCAGGGTGCCGTGCTGGAAGTTCTGCACGACCCACTCCGGCTCGGCGATCTCGCCGCTGGTGGGCAGCCCCAGCGCTCCCCGCTCGTAGCCCAGCGAAGCCCAGGCTTGATAGATCGCACCGGTCAGGGGCTGCGCACCGGTCTGCGGCGACCAGTACATCGCGCCGCGCTCGAAGGTGGCGTACCGGGTGGACCCCAGACCGGCGGCCTCCGGCGAGGTCGGCATGCCCAGCGGGCCGCGCCTGCCCCCGTCGGACTCCCAGCGGGCCAGGATCGCCCCGCCGTGCAGCGACTCCATGACGTCGGGGGGAGCGTTGAAACCGGCGGCCAGGGTTCGGATCCGGTCGAGGGCCGCGTAGCCGGCCGCACCGGGACACTCGGTGTTGCCGACGTCGCGGTGGGCGAAAATCTCCGGGAGCACCGGTGCGGCACCGGCCGGGTAGGTGGTGTGCATGCCGCCCGCCGACCGCAGCCGGACCGTGCCCAGGGGGTTGACCCGGTCCAGGCTCAGCCGCCAGCCCAGCAGCCGCCCCATGGCGCGGATCATCACGTCCGGCGGCTCGAACTCCTCGAAGTCGCCGATCATCGAGACCCCCCACACGTCCCGGTTGAAACCTCCGGTGTGCGAGCCCAGGACGTCCTTGGTGATCCCGCCGGCGCGGCCCTCGAAGATCTGACCGTACTTGTCGACCAGAGCGTTGTAGGCGATGTCGCACCAGCCCAGCGTCCAGGTGTGGTAGGCGTAGATCGACCGGATGATCGCGGCGGACTGCTGCGGGGTGTAGTCGTTGCCGGTCGCGGTGTGGTGCACCACGGCCGCGCGCAGTCCCTTGCCGTAAAAGGGTCCGCCGCAACGGTTCCCGGTCCCCGCGCCCCACTGGGTCCGACTGATGATGCTGGGCGGCTGGCCAGGTGCGAGATTGGCGGTGGGGGGCGTCCACTGGGCGTCGGCCGGCGTCTCGGGCGGGGCGATGAGGACCGCTGACATGGTCTGGCTCAAGGGCTGCTCGGCATTGGCCGGGACGTAGCCCAGGTCGCGGCCGGCGTCGAGGCCGTCGGCCGGCGGGGCCGCGGTCACCGCGGCGTCGGGGGGGCGGGTGAGCGCGATCTGCACCGTCGTGGTCTCGCCGACGTAGACCGGGTCGGTGCCCTGCACGCCGCTGCCCTCGATGTCGGCGGAACCGAGTTCGAATCGCTCGGCGGCGTACCAGGGGCCCCAGGAACCGTCGGTCCGCTTGGCCCTGACCTTCGCCGAGGTTCCGTCCAGGTCGCTTCCGGTCACCGCGACCATCGAGAACGGTGTCGGCGAACTCACCTCGCGGACCGTCTCACCGCCGCCGACCCCGGCGAGCGGTTGCTGGGTGAGCACCGTGTCATCCGCGCGCGGCCCGTCGGACCCGCCGGAGCCGGGCAGTCCCTGGACCGCCCACGGCAGGATCAGGACGGTCGCCGCGACCGCTGTGAACAGGATTGACGGCGCTGGGCGGCTGGACGGCACACCGTGATGTTACGTATGGGATTAGTGATGCCAACGGTGCGACACGGGCTATTGGTGACTATGTCATCTTCAGTGATGGATGAGCCCGCGACGGCACCGCAGGGGACAGCCCGGGTGCCGCGGCCGGTCCCACCCTGCGGTGCCGTTCATGCGCAGGTCGACAGGGCGGGCCGGATCAGCCCGCCGCGGCGCCGGCGATCTCGCCCGCGGCCTCGACGGCCGGGGCGGCCGCGGCCGGAGCGGCCGCCGCGGCGGCGCCGGCATTCTGGATCGCCTGGGTGATCCCGGGCATCACGACGCCCTTGAGCAGGTCGATCGCCTGGCCGACGCCGAGCTGGTTGGCCGCGCTGCTCAGGTCGCCGATGATTCCCCCGCTGGCCGGGGCGGCCGTCAGTGGCATCCCCAGCGACGGATCGCCGAGGATCGGGTAGGTGGTCCCGGCCATCGGCGACAACGGTGCGCTGATGGGCTGCTCGATCGGCAGCCCGATCCCGGGGCCGGCCAGCAGCGGATCGGGACCGAGCTGGGGCGTGGTCAGGGTCGGGCTGAGCCCCGGGTTGGTCAGCGCCGGGTCGGTCAGGGCCGGCAGAACTCCGGCCTCGGGAATGGTCAATCCCGGCGCGGTCAGGCCGGGCTCGGTCAGCGCGGGCATCGTAAGGCCCGGAGTCAGGCCCGGAGTCAGGCCCGGCGCGGTCAGCGCGGGGTCGGTGAGCGCGGGCATCGTCAGGCCCGGCGTGGTCAGCGCGGGGTCGGTGAGCGCGGGCATCGTCAGGCCCGGCGTCAATCCCGGCGTGGTCAGGCCGGGGCCGGTCTGCACCGGCTGGGCCCCCGCGGGGCTCAGGCCGGTCGGCAGCGGCGGCAGGTTGATCCCGAACTGGGCCAGGCCGGCCTGCAGCGCGGAGATGATCTCGTTGGGCAGGTCGGTCACTACGGCGGCCTGGGTGAATTCGCGTTTCTCGGGGGCCCCCGCGGTCAGCTCGATGACGGCGACCGCGCTCATGGCAGTCGAGATCTTGCGTCGACGACGATTCGGCACGGAAGTCTCCTCTTATCGGTGACGGGCCCGGGGCGGGCCCGCTCGCGGCCCCGCACCGGCGTTGCAGCCGACTGCCGAACCAACGAGTCGATGGTACGGCTGAGAATTCTGAGACTGGTGTGACGATGCTCAATCGTGAGCCAATCGCGATCTGGCCGGTCCGGGAATCGGCACCCGCCGAGCCGTTTCGCGACCGGCCTGTCGCCGTGCCGGTCGGTTAACCTAGGGCCCGATGACCTCTTCTTTCGACCTGTTCGTGGTCGGCTCCGGCTTTTTCGGACTCACCGTCGCCGAGCAGGCGGCGACCCGGTTGGACAAACGCGTCCTCGTCGTCGAACGGCGCGGGCACATCGGCGGCAACGCCTTCTCCGAACCCGAACCTCAGACCGGCATCGAGATCCACCGCTACGGGGCGCACCTGTTTCACACCTCCAACACCCGGGTGTGGGACTACGCCCGGCGGTTCACCGACTTCACCGACTACCAGCACCGGGTGTTCGCGATGCACAATGGGCAGGCCTACCAGTTCCCGATGGGTCTGGGACTGGTGGCGCAGTTCTTCGGGCGGTATTTCAGCCCCGAGGAGGCCCGCGCGCTGATCGCCGAGCAGTCCGCCGAGATCGACACCGCCGGCGCGCAGAACCTGGAGGAGAAGGCCATATCGCTGATCGGCCGTCCGCTCTACGAGGCGTTCGTCAAGGGCTACACCGCCAAGCAGTGGCAGACCGACCCCAAGGAACTACCCGCATCGACCATCAGCCGCCTGCCCGTGCGCTACACCTTCGACAACCGGTACTTCAGCGACACCTACGAGGGCCTGCCGGTCGACGGCTACACGGCATGGCTGTCGCGGATGGCCGCCGACGAGCGGATCGAAGTCCGGCTCGACACCGATTGGTTCGACGTCCGCGACACCCTGCGGGCGGCCAGCCCGGGCGCGCCGGTGGTCTACACCGGACCACTCGACCGCTACTTCGGCTACGCCGAGGGCCGGCTGGGCTGGCGCACCCTGGACTTCGAGCTCGAGGTTCTCGACTGCCCGGACTTTCAGGGCACGCCGGTGATGAACTACAACGACCCCGACGTGCCATACACCCGCATCCACGAGTTCCGCCACTTCCACCCGGAGCGGGACTACCCCATGGACAAGACCGTGATCATGAGGGAGTACTCCCGCTTCGCCGGTGACGACGACGAGCCGTACTACCCGATCAACACCGAGGAGGACCGCGTCATGCTCGCCGCCTACCGCGAGCGCGCCCGCGCCGAGACCGCCGCGGCCGGGGTCCTCTTCGGCGGCCGGCTGGGCACCTATCAGTACCTGGACATGCACATGGCCATCGCCAGCGCCCTGAACATGTTCGACAACGTCCTGGCGCCGCACCTGCGCGACGGCGCGCCCCTGACCGCCGGCGGCGACCCGTGAGCCGGACCCCGGCCGGACCGCTGGGGTCCACCCGGTCCCGGGCGCACAGCCTGCTGGCCCGGGTCATCCTCCCGCGCCCGGGAGAACCGCTGGACGTCCGCAAGCTCTACCTCGAGGAGTCGGGCACCAACGCCCGCCGGGCGCACGCCACCACCCGGACGCAACTGCAGATCGGCGCGGAGTCGGAGGTCTCCTTCGCCACCTACTTCAACGCTTTTCCGGCCAGCTACTGGCGGCGCTGGTCGATCCTGGAGTCGGTGGTGCTGCGGGTCGAACTGGCCGGCGTAGCACGGGTCGACGTCTACCGTTCCAAGGCCACCGGAGCCCGGATCAGCGTCACCGGCGCCGAGGTCGCCGGCGCTGAAGCCGGCGGTCCGACCGCGGCGGAGTTCGAGATCGAACTCGCACCGTTCGAGGACGGCGGCTGGATCTGGTTCGACATCACCACCGACACCGACGTCACGGTGCACAGCGCCGCCTGGTTCGCGCCGGAGCCGGCGCCGGGCCGGGCCAGGGTCGCGGTGGGAATCCCCACCTTCAACCGGCCGGCCGATTGCGTCACCGCCCTAGGGGCGCTGACCAGCGACCCGCTGGTCGATGAGGTGATCGGCGCGGTGATCGTCGCCGACCAGGGCACCGACAAGGCGCGGAAGCATCCCGGTTTCGCGGCCGCGGCCGCCGCACTGGGGCGCCGGCTGTCGGTCCACGACCAGCCCAACCTGGGCGGTTCGGGCGGCTACAGCCGGGTGATGTACGAAGCGCTGAAGAACACCGACTGCGAACAGATCCTGTTCATGGACGACGACATCCGCATCGAGCCCGACTCGATCCTGCGGGCGCTCGCGCTCAACCGCTTCGCCAAGACCCCGACCATCGTCGGCGGTCAGATGCTCAATCTGCAGGAGCCGTCGCATCTGCACGTGATGGGCGAGGTGGTCAACCGGGCGAACTTCATGTGGACCAACGCACCGTTCACCGAGTACGACCACGACTTCGCCAAGTACCCGCTCGGCGGCGACGACGAGGACGGCCGCAGCAAGCTGCTGCACCGCCGCATCGACGTGGACTACAACGGCTGGTGGATGTGTATGATTCCGCGCCAGGTGGCCGAGGAACTGGGCCAGCCGCTGCCGTTGTTCATCAAGTGGGACGACGCCGACTACGGTCTGCGTGCCGCCGAACACGGCTATCCCACGGTCACCATGCCGGGCACCGCGATCTGGCACATGGCCTGGAGCGACAAGGACGACGCGATCGACTGGCAAGCCTACTTCCACCTGCGGAACCGGCTCGTCGTCTCGGCGCTGCACTGGGATGCGCCCGTCGCCGGGCTGATCAAGAGCTCGCTGAAGGCTACGGTGAAACACCTGATGTGCCTGGAGTATTCGACCGTGGCGATCCAGAACAAGGCGATCGACGACTTCCTGGCGGGCCCGGAGCACATCTTCTCGATCCTGGAATCCGCGCTGCCGCAGGTGCGTGCGTTGCGGCAGCAGTACCCGGATGCCGTCGTGCTGCCCGGTGCCACGGCGCTCCCGGCGCCGAGCGGGCGGACCAAGGCGCACAAGCCGCCGGCGATCCCCCCGGTCATCGCCTACCGGCTGGCCCGTGGCCTCGTTCACCAGTTGCGTGCGGCGGATCCCGCCCACCACGAGCGTCCGCAACTCAACGTGGCCACCCAGGACGCGCGCTGGTTCCTGCTCTGCAACGTCGACGGGGTCACGGTCACCACCGCCGACGGCCGCGGCGTGGTGTACCGCCAGCGCGACCGGGCGAGGATGTTCACCCTGCTCAGGGAATCGTTGCGTCGGCACATCCGGCTGTACCGCGAATACGACCGTATGCGACGGGTCTACCGCGAGGCGCTGCCGGAGTTGTCCAGCCGGCGCACGTGGGAGACGGTGCTGTTCGCCGAAGCGGCGAGCGATGCCTGAGGTCGCCGGGGAGGTGGCCGCGCTGGTCGGGGTCCAGTCCCGGCTCGCCACCCCACCGGTGGTCGGGGCCGCCCGGGCGCTGTCCCACTTCGGCGAGCATGCGGCGGGTTGGGTGGCGCTGTCCTCCCTCGGTACCGCGTTCTCACCGCGGCGGCGCCGGGACTGGCTGCTCGTCGGGGTGGGCGCGCTGGCCGCGCACGCCGCGGCGATCGCGATCAAGCTGGCGGTGCGCCGCCGCCGGCCGCACCACCCCCGGGTGGCCGTGAACGTCGCGACGCCGAGCGCGCTGAGCTTCCCGTCGGCCCACGCCACCTCGTCGACCGCCGCGGCTATGCTGCTCTGCCGGGCGACCCGCTCGTCGCTGCCGCTGGCCGCCGTCCCGCTGATGGCCCTGTCGCGGCTGGTGCTCGGCGTGCACTACCCCAGCGACGTGCTTGCCGGCATCGCCGTCGGCGCGGCCGTCGCCTCGACCACCTCCCGGATCGGCCCGGGTGCCCGGAAGGACGGCGAGTGACCATGGGCGAGGCGACGGTCACCGGCCCTCCGGGCAGCCTGCCGGCCGGGATCGTCAAGGCGATCCGGCCCCGGCAGTGGGTCAAGAACCTGCTCGTGCTGGCCGCGCCGCTGGCCGCGCTGGGCGGCGACGTCGGCTACGACTACCGCCAGGTGCTCTTCCGGGTCGCGGTCGCGTTCGCCGTTTTCTCGCTGGCCTCCTCGGCGATCTACCTGGTCAACGACGCCCGCGACGTCGAGGCCGACCGGGCCCATCCCACCAAGCGATACCGCCCGATCGCCGCAGGCGTGCTGCCGGTCGGGCTGGCCTACGGGATCGCCGCGGCACTCGGGGCGGTGAGCCTGGCGATCGCCTGGTGGCTCACTCCCCAGCTCGCCCTAGTGATGGCGGTGTACCTGACGATCCAGCTCGCCTACTGCTTCGGACTCAAACATCAACCGGTGCTGGACATCTGCATCGTGTCCTCCGGATTCCTGTTGCGGGCGATCGCCGGCGGCGTCGCGGCCGGCATCCCGCTGTCGCAGTGGTTCCTGCTGGTGATGGCCTTCGGGTCGCTGTTCATGGCGGCCGGCAAGCGATACGCCGAGCTGCAACTCGCCGAACGCACCGGAGCCAAGATCCGCAAGGCCCTGGAGAGCTACACCAACACCTACCTGACCTTCGTCTGGACGCTGTCGGCCACCGCGGTGGTCATCTGCTACGGGCTGTGGGCCTTCGAGCAGGACGGCCGCGGCGGCTCCTGGTACGTCATCTCGATGATCCCGTTCACCATCGCCATCCTGCGCTACGCCGTCGACGTCG
>CAYXOM010000266.1:0-3096 GCA_964466565.1 uncultured Mycobacterium sp. | reverse complement strand
GGGGATAGTACAGCGACGTCGACGTCGGCCGGGCCGGGCCCCCTCCCGGCCTCATAGCGGCCCGCGGCGGGGGGGGCGGCGGCCCCGGGCCCCCCCGGGCTGAGGGTCGGGGCGCGCGAGGAGTTCCGCCCCCCGCCGGCCGGCCCGCTGGGCCGGCACTGGCCCTTCGACCCCGGGCTGGCCGTCATCCCCGAACCGGCCGCGCTGGACGACGGCGACGGCCCGCACCTCGACGGGCGCTACGAGGTCCGGATGTGGCACCGACCGGCCGGCGGCGACGGCGCGACATCGACGTCGCTGTTCTATCCCCACCACCCCCTGGACGCGGAGGGCTGGCGGGGCGACAACTTCGCGTTCACCTTCAACATCGACGACTACAACGTCGTCACCTCAGCCAGCGTGCACCTGCCGCCCACGGTGCACCTGTTCATGGAGGCCACCGGCGTCGCCGTCTGCAACTTCCTGCCCAAGCCCGCCGAGAGCGTGCCCGGCACCGAGCGCACACCGTGGTATCACCGCAACGTCGACTACGACGAGATCGCCTTCTTCCACGGCGGCTCGCTCTACGGCGCCCCGATGCCGCCGGGCCTGATCAGCCACGCGCCCCAGGGCGTGCACCACGGCGCGCCGGAGAAGGTCCGCGAACGCACCCGGGCCAAGTTCGACGAATACGCGACCGTCGACTGGAAGGTGGTCGCGGTGGACACCCGGCAGCGGCTGGTGCCCTCCGCGGAGGTGCTGGCCGCCGATCTGCGGGCCGCGCAGCCGGCCGGCGCCGACTCGGGCCGGACGTGAACTACGAGCGGATCCCCTATCTGGTCGCCTACCGCAATCACTCGGGCGTGCGCGACGTCTACGGCGGCCTCGCCGAGACCGTCGTGCTGGAGTGCCACCTGCTGCGCCCGCAGATTCCCAGCGACACCGTGCTGGTGTTCTCCCACCCGATCGGCGGCGGCGCCTACCTGCCGATGGTCACCGCCCTCGCCCGGGCCGGCCACCACGTGGTCTACGCGAACAGCCGCTACCGCGGCTCGGACTCGGCGCTGCTGATGGAGAAGGTGGTCGAGGACCTCGGCGAGGCGATCAAGGACGCCCGCGACCGGCTCGGCTATGCCCGGGTGGTGCTGGCCGGCTGGAGCGGCGGCGGGTCGCTGTCGCTGTACTACCAGCAGCAGGCCCAGCAACCCACCGTCACCGCGAGCCCGTCGGGCGACGGTCCGGACCTGACCGCGCTGGGACTCATCCCCGCCGACGCCGTCCTGCTGCTGGCCGCCCACGTCAGCCGCCACGCCACCCTGACCGAGTGGCTGGACGCCTCGATCCTCGACGAATCCGAGCCCGGCCGGCGCGATCCGCAGCTGAACCTCTACGACCCGGCCAACCCCAACCAGCCGCCCTACGGTGCGCAGTTCCTGGCCCGCTACCGGCAGGCGCAGATCGACCGCAACCGCCGGATCACCGCCTGGGTCACCGAGACCCTGGCCCGGCTGCGGGCGCAGGGCCGCGACGACGAGGAGCACTGCTTCGTGGTGCACGGCACGATGGCCGACCCGCGCTGGCTGGACCCGGCCGTCGACCCCAACGAACGCACCCCGGGCACCTGCTACCTGGGCGACCCGCGCGTCGTGAACAACTCGCCGGTGGGCCTGGCCCGGTTCAGCACCCTGCGCAGCTGGCTGTCGCAGTGGAGCTACGACCACGCGCGGGCCGACGGCGTCGCCTGCGGCCGCGATCTGGCGGTGCCGGCCCTGGTCATCGGAAACCTCGCCGACGACGCCTGCACCCCGAGCCACACCCGCCGGCTGTTCGAGGCGATCGGCCACCCGGACAAGGAGATGCACGAGATCGCCGGGGCCAACCACTACTACTCCGGTCCCGGCCAGCGCGAGACCCTCGGGCGGGCGGTCGAGGTCATCACCGGCTGGCTGCGCCGGCACGACCTGGCGGCGGCGCCGTGAGCACCGGCGCGCTCGACGGCGTCCGGGTGGTGGAGGTGGGCACCCTGATCTCCGGCCCGTTCGCCGCGCGGCTGCTCGGCGACATGGGCGCCGACGTGATCAAGATCGAGCCGCCGGGCTCCCCCGACCCGCTGCGCACCTGGGGCCAGGCCGAGGTCTCAGGGCACCACTTCTTCTGGACGGTGCACGCGCGCAACAAGCGCTGCATCACCTTGGACCTGCGGACCGATCGCGGCCGGGAGCTGTTCGTGGACCTCGTCGGGCATTCCGACATCGTCGTCGAGAACTTCCGGCCCGGCACGCTGGAACGGTGGGATCTGGGTTATGAGGTTCTGCGGCAACGCAATCCGGGCATCATCCTGGTGCGGGTCTCCGGCTACGGCCAGACCGGGCCGGACGCGCACAAGCCGGGGTACGCCTCGGTGGCCGAGGCGGTCAGCGGGCTGCGCCACATGAACGGGTTCCCCGGCGGTCCGCCGCCGCGGCTGGCGCTGTCCCTCGGGGACACCCTGGCCGGGATGTTCGCCGCCCAGGGCGCCCTGGCCGCCCTCTACCGCCGCTCGGTGACCGGGCGGGGGCAGGTCGTCGACGCCGCGCTCAGCGAGGCCTGCCTGGCGGTGCAGGAGTCGACCATTCCCGACTACGACGCCGGCGGGGTGGTGCGCGGGCCGTCGGGCACCCGACTGGAGGGCATCGCCCCGTCCAACATCTACCGCTGCGCCGACGGCAACTGGGTGGTGATCGCGGCCAACCAGGACACCGTCTTCCGGCGGCTGTGCGAGGCCATGGAGCGCCCGGAACTGGCCGCCGACCCCCGCTTCGCCGACCACGGGGCGCGCGGGCGCAACCAGGACGACCTCGACGCGATCATCGGCGAGTGGGCCGCCGGGCGAACGCCCGCCGAGGTCATCGAGACCCTCTCGGCGGCGGGGGTGATCGCCGGCCCGATCAACACCGTCGCCGAGGTGGTCGCCGATCCGCAGTTCCGGGCCCGCGGCATGCTCGTCGAGCACTTCGACGAGGGCATCGGCCGCCCGGTGCTCGGCCCCGGCGTCGTCCCGGTGCTCTCCGAGACCCCCGGCGGGGTCCGGCACGCCGGACCGGACCGGCCCGGCCGGCACAACGAGGAGGTGTTCTG
>CAYXOM010000265.1:0-10387 GCA_964466565.1 uncultured Mycobacterium sp. | reverse complement strand
GGGGGGCCGGGCGGATAGCCCGCCGGGGGGCCGGGCGGATAGCCCGCCGGGGGGCCGTAGCCGCCGGGCGGATAGACGGGCCAGTGGCCGGTCTCGGGGGGCGGGTACCGCCACCCGGCGGCGGGATCGGGCGGTCCGGGAAAGGCCGCATAGTCGGGATACTCGGGATAGTCCGGCGTCGGGCCGGCGTAGGCCGGCGGCTGCTCCCCGGCCGGTCCGGGCCATCCGCCGTCGTTCTGGGGCGTTTGCGGGGACTCTCCGCCGCCAGCTGTCATGCTGAAGAACCTAGCGCACGAGAAGATCGCGAAACCGGCCCGAGGACGCCGGGCCGGCGAGGTAGAGAGGAAACCATGACCAGTCCCTTCACCCCCGGCCAGAACCCCGCGGTTCCCGGTGGAGCCGCGGGCGCGGCGCGGCGTGGCCCGTTCGGCCTGCCGACACCGCCGAAGGGCTGGCCGGTGGGCTCCTATCCCACCTACGCCGAGGCGCAGAAGGCCGTGGACTACCTCTCCGACAACCAGTTCCCCGTCCAGCAGGTGACCATCGTCGGGGTGGACCTGATGCAGGTCGAACGGGTGACCGGCCGGCTCAACTGGCCCAAGGTGCTCGGCGGGGGTGTCATCACCGGCGCCTGGCTGGGTGTTTTCATCGGCCTGGTGCTGGGCCTGCTCACCAACAACCACGCCCAGGCCCTGCTCACCGGCGTGGTGGCCGGAATCGTGTTCGGTCTGATCACCTCGTCGATCCCCTACGCCATGACAAAGGGCACAAGGGATTTCAGCTCCACCATGCAACTGGTGGCCGGCCGCTACGACGTGCTGTGCGACCCGCAGAACGCCGAGCGGGCCCGCGATCTACTCGCCCGGCTGACGATCTAGGCCTGGGCGCATCGGTGCGCCGAAGCCACCCGAACCGGGTTCCGCGCGCGTCGCGGGGGCTAAGGTACGCACCGTGGTGATCGCTGACGCACGCGGCCGCCGGCCCGGCGCCGCCGCGGTGGTCGCCCTGACCGTGGCCGTCACCTCGGCCTGCGCGCCCGCCGCCGACGCCGGCGTCGTCACCCTTTACACCCCGGCCAGCGAGACCGCCACCTTCACCGCGGTGGCCAACCGCTGCAATGCCGAACTCGGCGGCCGCTTCCGGATCGAGCAGGTGAGTCTGCCCAAGGCGGCCGACGACCAGCGGCTGCAACTGGCTCGCCGGATCACCGGCAACGACCGGACGCTGGACATCATGGCGCTCGACGTCGTCTGGACCGCCGAGTTCGCCGAGGCGGGCTGGGCGCTGCCGCTGTCAGCCGACCCGGCCGGTGCGGCCGAGGCAGACGCCGTCGCCGACACCCTGCCCGGCCCGCTGGCGACCGCCCGCTGGCAGGGCGAGCTGTACGCCGCGCCGGTCACCACCAACACCCAGTTGCTCTGGTACCGGCCGGATCTGGTGTCGCCGCCGCCGCCCACCTGGGACCAGATGATCTCCGAGGCGAACCGGCTGCACGCCGCGGGCGAGCCCAGCTGGATCGCAGTTCAGGCCAAGCAGTACGAGGGCCTGGTGGTGTGGTTCAACACCCTGCTGGAGAGCGCCGGCGGACGGGTGCTGTCCGAGGACGGCAAGACCGTCACCCTCACCGACACCCCCGAACACCGCGCCGCCACGGTCAAGGCACTGCAGATCATCAAGTCGGTGGCGACCGCCGACGGGGCGGACCCGTCGGTCACCCAGACCGATGAGGGCACGGCGCGGCTGGCCCTCGAACAGGGCAACGCGGCGCTGCAGGTCAACTGGCCCTTCGTGTTCGCCTCGATGCTGGAGAACTCGGTCAAGGGCGGTGTGCCGTTCTTGCCGCTCGACCAGCGTCCCGAACTGGCCGGCAGCATCAACGAACTCGGGGCCTTCTCGCCCACCGACGAGCAGTTCCAGATCGCCTTCGACGCGAGCAGGGAGGTCTTCGCCTTCGCTCCGTATCCCGGGGTGATCCCGGGACGGGAGGCCCGGGTGACGCTGGGCGGGCTGAACCTGGCCGTCGCCTCGACCACGCGCAAGCCGGCCGCGGCGTTCGAGGCCGTCCGATGCATCCGCAGCGAGACCAATCAGCGCTACACCTCGATCGAGGGCGGCCTGCCCGCGGTGCGCGCCTCGCTCTACGACGATCCGGCATTCCAGCAGAAGTACCCCCAATACGCCATCATCCGGGAGCAGCTGACCACCGCGGCGGTGCGCCCGGCGACACCGAACTACCAGGCCATGTCGACCCGTATCTCGGCGACCCTGGCGCCCATCACCGCGATCGACCCGGAGCGCACCGCCGACGAACTCGCCGCCCAGGTGCAGAAGGCCATCGACGGCAAGGGGCTCATTCCGTGACGGCGCCGGCGATCGGTGACCGCCGCTCCCAGCGGAGGCTCGCCTACTGGCTGATCACGCCCACGGTGGTCCTCATGCTCGCGGTGACCGGCTACCCGATCCTCTACGCGCTCTGGCTGAGCCTGCACCGGTCCAACCTGGCCAGCCCGCAGGACACCGCCTTCATCGGGCTGGGCAACTACCAGACGATTCTGACCGACAAATACTGGTGGACAGCATTTTTCGTGACGCTGGTGATCACCGTCGTGTCGGTGGCGATCGAGTTCGCCCTCGGCCTGGCGCTGGCGCTGGTGATGCACCGCACCATCTTCGGTAAGGGATTGGTGCGTACCGCGATCCTGATCCCCTACGGCATCGTCACCGTCGCCGCCTCCTACAGCTGGTACTACGCCTGGACGCCCGGCACCGGGTATCTGGCCAATCTGCTGCCCGACGGCAGTGCCCCGCTGACCCAGCAGATCCCGTCGCTGGGGGTGATCGTCCTGGCCGAGGTGTGGAAGACGACGCCCTTCATGGCGCTGCTCCTGCTGGCCGGCCTGGCGCTGGTGCCCGATGACCTGCTGCGGGCCGCTCAGGTGGACGGCGCCGGGCCGTGGACCCGGCTGACCCGGATCATCATCCCGCTCATCAAGCCGGCGATCCTGGTGGCCCTGCTCTTCCGCACGCTGGACGCGTTCCGCATCTTCGACAACATCTACGTGCTGACCGGCGGGTCCAACGACACCGCCTCGGTGTCGATCCTGGGCTACAACAACTTGTTCAAGGCGTTCAACGTCGGCCTGGGTTCGGCGATCAGTGTGCTGGTGTTCCTCACGGTCGCGCTGATCGCGTTCGTCTTCATCAGGCTCTTCGGCGCGGCCGCGCCCGGCGCCGACGCCGGCGAGGGACGCTGAGATGCAGCGGCGCGCCGTCGGGTGGACGGCCGTGAACATCGCGGTGGTGGCCTATGCGCTGCTGCCGGTCCTGTGGATCCTGAGCCTGTCGCTCAAGCCGACCTCGGCGGTCAAGGACGGCAGGCTGATCCCCTCGCAGTTCACCCTGGACAACTACCGGGGGATCTTCACCGGGGACGTCTTCAGCTCCGCGCTGGTCAACTCGATCGGGATCGGCTTGATCACCACCGTGGTCGCGGTGGTCATCGGCGGCATGGCGGCCTACGCGATCGCCCGGCTGGACTTCCGCGGCAAGAAGCTCCTCGTCGGGTCGGCGCTGCTGATCGCGATGTTCCCGCAGATCTCCCTGGTGACCCCGCTGTTCAACATCGAACGCCGGATCGGGCTGTTCGACACCTGGGCGGGCCTGATCATCCCGTACATCACCTTCGCGCTGCCGCTGGCGATCTACACCCTGTCGGCCTTCTTCCGCGAGATCCCCTGGGACCTGGAGAAGGCGGCCAAGATGGATGGCGCCACCCCGTGGCAGGCCTTCCGGCGGGTGATCGCGCCGCTGGCGGCGCCCGGCATCGTGACCGCGGCGATCCTGGTCTTCATCTTCGCCTGGAACGACCTGCTGCTCGCGTTGTCGCTGACCGCCACCAAGGCGGCCATCACCGCCCCGGTCGCGATCGCCAATTTCACCGGCAGCTCGCAGTTCGAGGAGCCGACCGGTTCGATCGCGGCCGGGGCGATGGTGATCACCATCCCGATCATCGTCTTCGTGCTGATCTTTCAACGACGGATTGTCGCCGGGCTGACCTCCGGCGCGGTGAAGGGGTAAGCGGGCAGATGGCCGAAATCGTCCTGGACCACGTCACCAAGCGCTACCCCGGCGGTGCCACCCCGGTGCGCGACCTGAGTCTGAGCATCGCCGACGGCGAGTTCGTGATCCTGGTGGGACCGTCGGGCTGCGGGAAGTCCACGACGCTGAACATGATCGCCGGCCTCGAGGAGGTCTCCGACGGGGAGTTGCGCATCGGCGGTCAGCGGGTCAACGAGAAGACGCCGCGCGAGCGCGACATCGCGATGGTGTTCCAGTCCTACGCGCTGTACCCGCACATGACGGTGCGGGAGAACATCGCGTTCCCGCTGACGCTGGCCAAGCTGGGCAAGCCCGACATCGCCGCGCAGGTCGAGGCGACCGCGCGCGCCCTGGACCTGATCGAACTGCTCGACCGCACACCCTCCCAGCTCTCCGGCGGCCAACGCCAGCGGGTCGCGATGGGCCGGGCGATCGTACGGCGCCCCAGGGCGTTCCTGATGGACGAACCGCTGAGCAACCTCGACGCGAAGTTGCGGGTGCAGATGCGCGCCGAGATCGCCCGGCTGCAAAAGCACCTCGGCACCACCACCGTCTACGTCACCCACGATCAGACCGAGGCGATGACGCTCGGCGACCGCGTGGTGGTGCTGCGCTCCGGGGAGGCCCAGCAGATCGGCACCCCCGACGAGTTGTACCACCACCCGGCCAATCTGTTCGTGGCCGGCTTCATCGGTTCGCCGGCGATGAACCTCTTCACCGCCGAGACCACCGCCACCGGTGTGCGGTTGCCGTTCGGCGAGGTCGCCGCGCCCGCCGGCGGCCGCCCCGGCGGGGTCATCGTCGGCGTTCGCCCGGAATCCTTCGAGGACGCCTCCCTCCTCGACGCGGCCGAACGCGAGCGGTCGCTCACCTTCCGGGTCAACGCCGACCTCGTGGAGTCCCTCGGCGCCGACAAGTACGTCTACTTCTCCATCCCCGGGATGTCGGTGCGCTCGGATCACCTGCGCGAGTTGGCGGCCGACACCCCGGTGGACGGCTACCGGTACGTCGCCCGGGTGTCCGCCGACTCGCGCGCCGGCACCGGGCACCCGGTCGACCTGGCACTGGACACCGCCAGACTGCACGTCTTCGACCCGGGCACCGGAGTGAACCTCGCCGGCGCATGAGCCCCGCAGCCGCATGACGCCGGTCACCGGTCATCTGCGCCGGCACTTCTGGAACAGCGAGCCGGAGTCGGCCGCCGTCACCTTCCTCGGCGTGGAGAGCATGGGGGTGCTGCGGTTCGGGCCGGGATCCGAGGGCGTTTACCACTACGTGTCGCAGGGCTGTTCGCGTCACCCCATGATCGCGGCCTCGGCAGAGGTGGCCGACCCGGTCCGCGGTCCCCGAGCCGAGGTGCTGGTGAGCCTGCGCTCGGGCGTGCCCACCCCGGGACTGGCCCGAAGTCTGGCGGTGGTGGCGGCCACGCCGGCCGTCGAGGGCGTCGTGCTGGTGCCCGACCTGCTGGTCGACCTTGCCACGCCGCTTTGGCAGGGGGCGCCGTTCACCGCCGTGCTGCTCGAGGAGTCGGCTGTGCCCGACCTTCCCCTGGAGCCGCCGCGTGACCCGGTGGTGTTCCTGTCCGCCGTGCCGATCACCCCCACCGAGGCGGCGTGGGTGCGGCTCAAAGGCGCGGCGGCGATGCGACAGGCCTGGTTGGACGACGGGGTCGATGTGCGTGACCCTCGGCGGCAGGCGTCGTCGGCGAGGTGACCGCCGCCTCGCCGGACTGCGACCCATCGGCCGTCGTTGTCAATGGAGGCCGGAGGCTTGGGTACCCTGACGCGCGTGACCAACACGGTGCCCGCAGCCCACCTCGTCATCGACGACGAGGAGATCTTCGCCGCTCATCAGGGCGGCAAGCTCACCGTCGACCTCAAGGCGCCGCTGGACACCCAGCGGGCGCTGTCGATCGCCTACACCCCGGGGGTGGCCCAGGTCAGCCGCGCCATCGCGGCCGACCACACCCTGGCCGCCCGCTACACCTGGGCCAACCGGCTGGTGGCCGTGGTCAGCGACGGCAGCGCGGTGCTGGGCCTGGGCGACATCGGTCCGGCCGCGTCGCTGCCGGTGATGGAGGGCAAGTCGGCGCTGTTCAAGACCTTCGCCGGGCTGGACTCGATCCCGCTGGTGCTCGACACCAAGGACCCCGACGAGATCGTCGAGACCCTGGTGCGGCTGCGGCCCAGCTTCGGGGCGGTCAACCTCGAGGACATCTCCGCCCCGCGGTGCTTCGAGATCGAACGCCGGGTGATCGAGGCGCTGGACTGCCCGGTGATGCACGACGACCAGCACGGCACCGCGATCGTGGTGCTCGCCGCTCTGCTGGGCGCCACCGCGGTGCTGGAGCGCGACATGAGTTCGCTGACAATGGTGATCGCCGGGGCCGGGGCGGCCGGGGTGGCCTGCGCCAACATCCTCATCGCCGCGGGCCTGACCGACATCACCGTCCTGGACTCCCAGGGCATCGTGCACTCCGGGCGCGGGGACCTCAACGCGGTCAAGTCCGACCTGGCCGGCCGGACCAACCCCGAGGGCCGCACCGGCGGCATCGCCGAGGCGCTGCGCGGCGCCGACGTGTTCCTCGGGGTGTCGGCGGGCAAGGTCCCCGAGGAGTTGATCGCGACGATGGCTCCCGGCGGTGTGGTCTTCGCCTGCTCGAACCCCGACCCCGAGATCCACCCCGAGGTCGCCAAGCGGCACGCCGCGGTGGTGGCCACGGGACGCAGCGACTTCCCGAACCAGATCAACAACGTGCTGGCCTTTCCCGGGGTGTTCCGCGGGGCGCTGGACGCCGGGGCACGGCGGATCACCGAGGCGATGAAGGTCGCGGCCGCCGAGGCGATCTTCTCGGTGGTCGGGCAGGACCTTGCGCCCGACCACATCGTGCCCAGCCCGCTCGACCCGCGGGTCGGGCCCGCGGTCGCCGCCGCGGTGGCGGCCGCCGCCGGGGAGTGATGTCCCGGACTTCCTGGTTGCTACCGGTGGCGGTGGTGGCGCTGCTGGCCGGGTGCTCCGGCCCCGCACCGGGTCCGTCGGTCGCCGTCGGCGCCGGCGCCGGCACCCTGGACACGCTGCTGGCCCACGTCTACGCCGCCGGGCTGCGCTACTACGGCACCGACGCGCAGGTGCGGGCCGAGCCGGACACCCTCGAGGCGCTCAGCGCCGGCGAGGTGGGGGTGGCGCCGGGCCTGACCGGCCGGATGCTGCGGCGCCTGGACCCGCAGTCCGCCGCCCGGCAGGCGCCGCAGGTGTACCGGGCGATGATGGCCGCGCTGCCGGAGGGTGTCGCGGCGGCCGATTACGCGGTGGCCGCCGAGGACAAACCGGCGCTGGCCGTCACCGCGGGCACCGCCGAGGGATGGGGCAGCCGGGAGCTGCGGGCGCTGGTGGACAACTGCGCCGGGCTGCGGGTCGGAGCGGTGCGGGACGCTCCCGCCACGGCGTCGGTCGGCGAGTGCGAGCTGGCCGGCCCGCGCCGGTTCGCCGACACTGCCGAGATGTTCGCCGCGCTGCTCGCGGGCGGGATCGACGCGGCCTGGACCACCACCGCCGACCCCGGAGTCCCCGCGCAGGTGGTGGTCCTCGTCGACCGCAAGCCGGCGCTGATCCCCGCCGACAACGTGGTGGCTCTCTTCCGGCGCAACGAACTCGGCACCATGCAGTTGCGCGCGGTCAATGAGATTGCCGGAGTGCTCGACACCGCGGCGCTGGTGGGAATGCTGCGCGAGGTCGACGCCGGCGCCGACCCCGGCACGGTCGCGCAGGCGTGGTTGACCGAGAATCCGCTCGGGCGCTGAGTCCCAGCGCATCGGGTCCCAGCGCTGAGTCTCAGCGCATTGGTGGCAGGAACCGGGCCGACAGCGCGGTAAGCACCCGCTGGTAGCCGGATCCGGTGGCCCGCACGAAGGCGTCGAGGATCTTGGCGTCCAGCCCCACCAGGACGCGGGCCTTGCCCCTGGCGACGCCCTCGAGGATCACCTGGGCCGCACGTTCGGGGGAGGTCCGGGCCATTCTGGTGTCGAAGATCTGGGCCATGGACGCCTGGTCGAGCCCCTCGGCGACGGTCGAGTTGCGCGCGATCGCGGTCTTGATCCCGCCCGGGTGCACGGTGGTCACCTTGACCGGGTGGTTGGCCAGCGCCATCTCCATCCGCAGTGCCTCGGTGAACCCGCGGACCGCGAACTTCGCCGAGTTGTACGCGGCCTGCCCGGGAACCGAGAAGATGCCGAAGACGCTGGAGATGTTGATGACGTGGCCGTCGCCGGAGGCGATCAGGTGCGGCAGGAACGCCTTGGTGCCGTTGACCACGCCCCAGTAGTCGACGTCCATCACCCGCTCGATGTCCTTGAAGTGGGTGACGTCGACGTCGCCGGAGTAGGCGATGCCGGCGTTGTTGTAGATCTGGTTGACCCTGCCGAAGTGGTCCTTGACCTCCTCGGCGTAGAGCAGGAAGCGCTCGCGCTCGGTGACGTCGAGACGGTCGGTCTTGACCTGGGCGCCGATCGACGTCAGTCGCCGCTCGGTGACCGCCAGACCCTCGGTGTCGACGTCGCTGATCGCCACCGACGCTCCCGAACGCCCGAGTTCGATCGCCAGGGCCTGGCCGATGCCCGACCCCGCCCCGGTCACCGCGGCGACTTTTCCGGCGAATCCCTGCATTCGCGCTCCTTTCGGCGTTGTCGGATCTGCTCGGGTTCGGGCTCAGCGCGTGCTCGGCAGGAACCTGCCCGCCAAGGCGGACAGCACGCCCTGGTAGCGCGACCCGGCGGCCCGGATGACGATGTCGGCGATCTTTGCATCGGGGCCGACGAGGACCCTGGCCTTGCCCTTGGCCACACCGTTGAGAATGATCTCCGCGGCCTCCGCCGACGAGGTGTGGGTCAACTTGGTGTCGAATAGCTCCGCCATCGACGCCATGTCGACCCCCTCGACGGCCTCGGAGTTGCGCGCGATGGCGGTTTTCACCCCCCCGGGGTGAACGGAGGTGACCTTGACCGGGTGCCCGGCCAGCGCCATCTCCATGCGCAGCGCCTCGGTGAACCCGCGGACAGCGAATTTCGCCGAATTGTAGGCCCCGCACCCCGGCATCGCGAACAGTCCGAAGATGCTGGAGGTGTTGACGACGTGGCCGTCGCCGGATGCGATCAGGTGAGGCAGGAACGCCTTGGTGCCGTTGACCACGCCCCAGTAGTCGACGTCCATGACGCGTTCGATGTCCTTGAAGCTCATCACCTCGATGTCGCCGCTGAAGCCAATGCCGGCGTTGTTGTAGATCTGGTTGACCTTGCCGAAGTGTTTCTGAATCTCGTCGGCATAGGTCAGGAAGGACTCCCGTTCGGCGACGTCGAGGCGGTCGGCCCTGAATTTCGCGCCGGTGGCCTTCAGTCGCGCCTCGGTGACCGCCAGGCCGTCGAGGTCGACGTCGCTGATGGCCACCGACGCCCCGGCCCGGCCGAGTTGCACCGCAAGTTCCTCCCCCATCCCGGATCCCGCCCCGGTGACCACGGCCACCTTGCCGGCGAACTTTCCCACGGCCGCTCCTCTTGACAGGTGTCGAACGCGCCAAGGCTAGCAGCACCGACGGGCTGCGTAACGCACGACTGGGCGCCTACGATGTGCTGGATATGAAGCTCAGCGCCATTGCGTCGGCCGGGATCGCCGCCGGTCTGGTCACCGCGGCCCTGGCGTCGGCCTCCCCGGCCGCAGCGGACCCGGGGACCGACGTCAACGACCTCCTGACCACGCTCGACGGGCTGGGTCTGGGCGACATCAGCCTGAACGGTCTCGATCTGAACGGTCTCGATCTGAACGGGCTGGGTCTGGGCGGTCTGCGGCCCGGGGACGCCGCCGCGCTCAGTCGCGAGCTGTGCCCGAGGCTGGCCGAGGGCGGCCAGGACGCCGCCGACATCGCCGCAAGGGTATCCGAGGGTGTCGGCCGCCCGATCGGCCCGGCGACCCTGTTCACCGGGTCGGCGATCTCGTTCCTCTGCCCGCAGGCCGTCGACCGCGTCGCGGGGCCGTCCTCGATCACCGCCCAGATCCTGGGCGGCCTGGGTATCTAGCCACGGGGTGGGGCCGGGCCGCCGAACGTGAGCCCGGTGCCGGCCGCCGAGGCCCGGAGGCGTGCACAGCCACCACGCTCGGCGTCGATGGCGGCGTTCCCCTGCGGCGCTGGCGCGCCTCAGGCGAACGCCTCGTCTGGCGTCGGACTCTCCTCGGCGTTCCCCTGCGGCGCTGGCGCGCCTCAGGCGAACGCCTCGTCGATGATCTCCTGCTGCTCGACGGC
>CAYXOM010000264.1:0-6134 GCA_964466565.1 uncultured Mycobacterium sp. | reverse complement strand
GTTCTGCGGATCCGACCCGGCGATCTCCTCCGGCGAGGCGCCGCGGTGGTGGTTCACCGTTGGCGGCCGGGTCCGCCCCGGTGAACCGCTGGCCGGGACCGCGGCCCGGGAGATCGCCGAGGAGACCGGTCTGCTGGTCGATCCGGCGTCGCTGGTCGGGCCGGCGTGGCTGCGCGAGTCGGTGCTGCGCTTCAACGGGGCCGAGACAGTCAGCGAGGAGTTCTTCTTCGTGCACCGCACCCGCCGGTTCGAGCCCTCGGCCGCCGGCCGGACCGACCTGGAGAGGCGCTACATCCACGGACACCGCTGGTGTGACCGCGCGGTGATCGCCGCTCTGGAGAATTGCGGGCAGCGGGTTTACCCGCCTCGCCTGGGAGCGCTGCTGCCGGCGGCCCGCCGGATCGCGGATGCCGGGCCCGGGTGGGCCGGGCAGATCGCCCGGATCAGCTGAAACGGCCCTCGGCGAGGCCGTCTAGACTGTTACTGGAACGCCCGGTGCCGCACCGGCGCCGCCAGCGCAAGGAGTGACAGTGGAGACCGCAGCCAACGGTTCGGCCGGCCCGCACCAGACGGGCTCCCCGAGGGTCAAGCGCGGGATGGCCGAGATGCTCAAGGGCGGGGTCATCATGGACGTGGTCACCCCCGAGCAGGCGCGGATCGCCGAAGCGGCCGGGGCGGTGGCGGTGATGGCGCTGGAGCGGGTACCCGCCGACATCCGGGCCCAGGGCGGGGTCGCGCGGATGAGCGACCCCGACCTCATCGAGGGAATCGTCGCCGCGGTGTCGATCCCGGTCATGGCCAAGGTGCGCATCGGGCACTTCGTCGAGGCGCAGATCCTGCAGAGCCTGGGCGTCGACTACATCGACGAGTCGGAAGTGCTGACGCCGGCCGACTACGCCCATCACATCGACAAGTGGTCCTTCACCGTGCCGTTCGTCTGCGGGGCCACCAATCTGGGCGAGGCGCTTCGGCGGATCACCGAGGGCGCGGCCATGATCCGCTCCAAGGGGGAGGCCGGCACCGGCGACGTGTCCAACGCGACACACCACATGCGCACGATCTCAGGGGAGATCCGGCGGCTGTCCTCGATGGCCGCCGAGGAGTTGTACGTGGCCGCCAAGGAACTGCAGGCGCCCTACGAGCTGGTGGTGGAGGTGGCGCGGGCGGGCAGGCTGCCGGTCACGATGTTCACCGCCGGCGGCATCGCCACCCCGGCGGACGCGGCGATGATGATGCAGCTCGGCGCCGACGGGGTGTTCGTCGGCTCGGGAGTCTTCAAGTCCGGCGATCCCGCCCAGCGGGCCGCGGCGATCGTGAAGGCCACCACGTTCCACGACGACCCCGACATGCTGGCCAAGGTCTCGCGCGGCCTGGGTGAGGCGATGGTCGGCATCAACGTCGCCGACATCCCGCAACCGCATCGGCTGGCCGAACGAGGCTGGTAGCTCGCCTCGATGGCGATCGAGCAGATTCTCGGCCTCGAGCAGCTTGAGGTCAACATCTACCGGGGCGCGGTCTTCAACCCCGAATCCGGTTTTCTGTCGAGAACATTCGGAGGGCACATCGCGGGCCAGGCCCTGGTGTCGGCGGTGCGCACCGTCGATCCCGACTACCATGTGCACTCGCTGCACGGGTACTTCCTGCGCCCCGGCGACGCGACCGAGCCCGCAGTGTACCTGGTGGACCGGCCTCGCGACGGCGGCTCGTTCTGCACGCGCCGGGTCAACGCCGTGCAGAACGGCGAGGTCATCTTCTCGATGGGGGCATCGTTCCAGGTCTCGCAGAGCGGAATCGAGCATCAGGACGTCATGCCGGTCACTCCGCCGCCCGGGGATTTGCCGGACTTTCATTCGGCGGGAGGCCCTTTCGGCGAGCGGGGCCTCGGGCAGTTCGCCGAATGGGACATCCGGATCGTGCCGCGCGACCGGCTCACCCCGCTGCCCGGAAAGGTGGCCCAGCAGCAGGTGTGGATCCGCCGCTCCGACCCGTTGCCCGACGATCCGCTGCTGCACATCTGTGCCCTGGCCTATATGAGCGACCTGACCCTGCTGGCCTCCGCACATGCCACCCATGCCGAGGAACGCCCGCACCTGATGGTGGCCTCCCTGGACCACGCGATGTGGTTCATGCGGCCGTTCCGGGTTGACGAGTGGCTGCTCTATGACCAGTCCTCTCCGTCGGCCAGCGGCGGTCGGGCGCTGACCCAGGGGCAGATCTACAACGCCTCCGGGCAGATGGTCGCCGCGGTCGTGCAGGAGGGCCTGACCCGCTACAAACGGGGGTACACCCCGTCGCCGACGGGAGCGGGGAACCCGGACCCGCCCGGATGAGCGCCCCGGCGGTCGGCGTCCTGGCCCTGCAGGGCGACACCCGCGAACATGTGGCCGCCCTGCGGGAGGCCGGTGCGCAGACCTCGCTGGTGCGCCGGACCGCCGAACTCGACGCGGTGGACGCGCTGGTGATCCCCGGCGGGGAGTCGACCACCATCAGTCTGCTGCTGCGCGAGTTCGGGCTGCTCGAACCGCTGCGCCGGCGACTCGCCGCCGGGATGCCGGCCTACGGTTCGTGTGCCGGGATGATCCTGCTGGCCGGCGAGATCCTCGACGCCGGCCTGCCGGGCCGACAGGCCTGCCCGCTCGGGGCGATCGACATGACGGTGCGGCGCAACGCCTTCGGGCGCCAGGTCGACTCCTTCGAGCTGGACGTCGACTTCGTCGGACTCGAGGGCGGCGTGCACGCGGTGTTCATCCGGGCGCCGTGGGTGGAGCGGGTCGGGCCGGACGTGGAGGTTCTGGCGCGCGCCGGGGAGCACATCGTCGCGGTCCGTCAGGGCCCGGTGCTGGCCACCGCATTTCACCCCGAGGTGACCGGGGACCGGCGGGTGCACCGGATGTTCGTCGACATCGTCGGCGGGCGCGTCGGGCCGGCGCAGTAGACTCGGCGGCGCGCGAAGCGGACCAACGGCAGGCGAGGGGCTTCATGAGCGGCCATTCCAAGTGGGCGACCACCAAGCACAAGAAGGCCGTCGTCGACGCCAAGCGCGGCAAGCTGTTCGCCAAGCTGATCAAGAACATCGAGGTCGCCGCCCGCGTCGGCGGCGGCGACCCGGACGGCAACCCGACCCTTTACGACGCCATCCAGAAGGCGAAGAAGTCCTCGGTTCCCAACGACAACATCGAGCGCGCCCGCAAGCGCGGAGCGGGCGAGGAGGCCGGTGGCGCGGACTGGCAGAACATCACCTACGAAGGCTACGGCCCCAACGGTGTCGCGGTGCTCGTCGAGTGCCTGACCGACAATCGCAACCGGGCCGCCGGGGAGGTCCGGGTGGCGATGACCAGAAACGGCGGCAACATGGCCGACCCGGGTTCGGTCTCCTACCTGTTCTCCCGCAAGGGCGTGGTCACCTGCGAGAAGAACGGACTCTCCGAGGACGACGTCCTGGCCGCGGTCCTCGACGCCGGCGCCGAGGAGGTCAACGACCTCCAGGACAGTTGGGAGGTCATCTGCGAACCCGCCGACCTGGTGGCCGTGCGTACCGCACTTCAGGACGCCGGCATCGACTACGACTCGGCCGAGGCCACCTTCGCGCCTTCGGTCACCGTGCCCGTCGACCTCGAGGCCGCCCGCAAGGTGCTCAAACTGGTCGACGCCCTGGAGGACTCCGACGACGTGCAGGATGTCTACACCAACGTCGAGATTCCCGAGGAGGTGGCCGCCGCCCTGGACGAGGGATGAGCTCCCCGGGGCGTGTCCCTGGCGGGTCCGGTCCGCCCCCGGCGCTACGCTATCGAACAGGTGTTCGTCGTCGGAGGGCGGTCGTGGTGCGGGTGATGGGTGTCGACCCCGGGCTGACCCGGTGTGGGCTGTCGGTCATCGAGGGCAGGGGCGGGCGTCAGGTCGTGGCACTCGACGTCGACGTGGTGCGCACCCCGGCCGCCGAGCCGCTGAGCCGGCGGCTGCTGGCGATCAGTGACGCCGTCGACCACTGGATGGACACCCACGCACCGGACGTCATCGCCGTGGAGCGGGTGTTCGCCAACGCCAACGCCGGCACCGCGGTGGGCACCGCCCAGGCCGCCGGGGTGATCGTGCTCGCCGCCGCGCGCCGCCGCATCGCGGTGCACTTCCACACCCCCAGCGAGGTCAAGGCGGCGGTGACCGGCAACGGCCGCGCCGACAAGGCGCAGGTCACCGCGATGGTGACCAAGATCCTGCAATTGCAGCAGAAGCCGACGCCGGCCGACGCCGCCGATGCCCTGGCGCTGGCGATCTGTCACTGCTGGCGCGCGCCGATGATCGCCCGGATGGCCCGCGCCGAGCAGCTCGCCGCCGAGCAGCGCCGCGCCTTCGCGGCCAGGCTCAAGGCGGTGCGCTCGTGATCGCGGCGGTGCGCGGTGAGGTTCTCGACATCGCCTTGGACCACGCCGTGATCGAGGCGGCCGGGGTGGGCTACAAGGTGATGACCACACCGGCGACGCTGGCCTCCCTGCGCCGCGGCGACGAGGCCAGGCTGGTGACGGCGATGATCGTGCGCGAGGACTCGATGACCCTCTACGGCTTCGCCGAGACCGACTCCCGGGACCTGTTCACGATGCTGCTGGGGGTCTCCGGGGTCGGCCCGAAGATAGCGCTGGCCTGCCTGGCCGTCCACGACGCCGCCGCGCTGCGCTCCGCACTCGGCGGCGGGGACATCACCGCGTTGACCCGGGTGCCGGGGATCGGAAAGCGCAGCGCCGAGCGGATGGTGCTGGAACTGCGCGACAAGGTCGCCGGGCTGCACGCCACGGATCCCGGCGCGGTGTCGGCCTGCGGCCGGGCGGTACGGGGCCCGGTTGTGGAAGCCCTTGTCGGGCTTGGCTTCGCGATCAAGCAGGCCGAAGAGGCCTGCGATCGGGTGCTCGCCGGCGACCCCGACGCCGACACCTCCGCCGCGCTGCGTGCGGCGCTGTCACTGCTGGGCAAGACCGCATGAGCAGGTTCGACGACGACGAGTCCGGCGAGCGGGAGGTCTCGCCCGCGCTGACCGTCGGCGAGGGAGATGTCGACGCCGGCCTGAGGCCGCGCTCGCTGGGTGAGTTCATCGGGCAGCCCCGGGTCCGCGAGCAGTTGCAGCTGGTCATCGAGGGAGCCCGCAACCGCGGCGGCACGCCCGACCACATCCTGCTGTCCGGACCGCCCGGACTGGGCAAGACCTCGCTGGCGATGATCATCTCCCACGAACTGGGATCGTCGTTGCGGGTGACCTCCGGGCCGGCGCTCGAGCGCGCCGGCGACCTCGCGGCGATGCTGTCCAACCTCGTCGAGGGCGACGTGCTGTTCATCGACGAGATCCACCGCATCGCCCGGCCCGCCGAGGAGATGCTGTACCTGGCGATGGAGGACTTCCGGGTCGACGTCGTCGTCGGCAAGGGTCCCGGGGCGACGTCGATCCCGCTGGAGGTGGCGCCCTTCACGCTGGTGGGCGCGACCACCCGCTCAGGCGCGCTGACCGGTCCGCTGCGCGACCGATTCGGGTTCACCGCCCACATGGATTTCTACGAGCCGCCGGAGTTGGAGCAGGTGCTGGCGCGCTCGGCCGGGATACTCCGGATCCACCTCGGCGAGGACGCCGCCGCCGAGATCGCCCTCCGTTCCCGCGGCACCCCGCGGATCGCCAACCGGCTGCTGCGCCGGGTCCGCGACTTCGCCGAGGTGCGCGCCGACGGCGTGATCACCCGCGACGTGGCCAAGTCCGCCCTCGCCGTCTACGACGTCGACGAACTGGGCCTGGATCGGCTCGACCGGGCGGTCCTCTCGGCGCTGACCCGCAGCTTCGGCGGCGGCCCGGTGGGGGTGTCGACGCTGGCGGTCGCGGTCGGTGAGGAGCCGGCCACGGTCGAGGAGGTGTGCGAGCCGTTCCTGGTGCGTGCCGGGATGATCGCCCGCACCCCGCGCGGCCGGGTCGCCACCGCGCTGGCCTGGACCCATCTGGGGCTCACCCCGCCCCCGGGGGCGGGCGGCGCGGGCCAGCCCGTCCTCTTCGACTGAGACCGGTCTGCTCCGGCCGGCCCGTCGGCGGGCCGCAACTAGGAGACGGTGCGGATGAGTTTCTTGTTGACGAACTCGTCGATGCCGAACCGGCCCCGCTCACGGCC
>CAYXOM010000263.1:0-11782 GCA_964466565.1 uncultured Mycobacterium sp. | reverse complement strand
CAGCACCACCCCGGCGTCACCGGAGGCGACGCCGTCGGCAACGCTGACCGTTGAGTCGAAACCCACTGCGCCGGTTAGGCTTCCGTCGATCAGCCGAGGCAGCAGCCGCGCCTTCTGCTCGTCGGTGCCGGCCGCGTCGAGGACCGCCGCCACCACCGCGGTGGGGACGAACGGCCCCGGCGCGACCGCCCGGCCGAGCTCGTCGATGACGACCACCAGCTCGGCGAGCCCGAAGCCCGAACCGCCATGGCGTTCGTCGACGTGCAGGCCCAGCCACCCGAGCCCGGCGAGTTCCTGCCAGAACGGCGGCCTGGTCTCCTCCTCGGCATCCAGGAGTTCCCGGGCCGCCCAGCGCGCTTTCTGCGCGGTCAGGAAGGAACGGGCGACCTCGCCGAGTTCGCGGTGGTCGTCGGTGAGCGCGATGGGCATGGGCGGGTCTCCTCTGACGAGAGCGGGCGTTTCTGACGTTACCGCGCCACGCCGCCGCCCCGCCGCCGCGTACGGCCCGCAGCGGCGGGCGTCACACAGCGGTAAGCGGTGTCCTCAGCCCAGCGCGGCGATCAGGTCGCCGACGGTGTGGTGGGCCTCCAGCGGATGGCGGAGCCGACCGCGCCGGTTGACGGTGTAGACGTTGCGGCGGCCCTCCCTGCGCTTGGCGAGGTACCCGCTGTCGACGAGGTCGGCCAGGATTCCCTGCACGGCGCGTTCGGTGATCCCGATGCGCACCGCGAGTTCGCGGGCGGTCAGCTCCTCGCCCCGCGACAGGCACAGCAGCGCGTGGGCGTGATTGGTCAGGAAGGTCCATGCCCGCGCCGAGGTCTCGGCCGGTCCGGAGCCGCGCGCGGTCCGCTGCGATGTTGGCATGCGACCTGTTCTACCACCCGCCCCATTCGCGTAACCCGCTTCTCCTCTTATCGGACGGCGGACCGTCGGATCCCCGGAGGTCCTAGAGCCTGGCGAACTCCCGCTGACCCTCCTCGAACTGCGCCACCATCTCCGCGGTCAGCGTCGGCCGGACCTGGCCGATGGCAGTGAGGTAGTCCTCGGTGGCGGCCGGTTGACCGTGACCGTCGCGCATCTCCCGCTCGAAGGCCGACTGGGCGCCTTTGCGGGCCGCGAACTCGATGTCGGCCGGGGTGAAACGCTCCGACGCCGAGACGAGCCGGTCGACGTCGACCCCGGTGGCGGCCGCGCCGAGGTAGCGCTCCCACACCGCTTTGCGGGCCGGCTGGTCGGGCGGCCCGACGGGGATGACGTAGTCGAACCGGCCCGGGCGCAGGAACGCCGAGTCGAGCGAGTGCACGGCGTTGGTCGCACAGACCAGCAGCCGGCTGTCGTGCTGGCGGAAGGCCGGGATCAGCTTGAGCAGTTCGTTGGTGACTCCGAGCTCGGAGGTGGAGGCCCCCGTCCGGTTGGTGGCGATCTCCTCGACCTCGTCGATGAACAGGACGAGCTCGTCGAGCTCGGCGATCTCGGCGAAGGCCTCCCGCAGTGAGGCGGCCAGACCGCCGCTGCCGGTGGCGGCCAGCCGGGACGGGAACAACTCGACGAACGGCCAGCCCAGGCGGGAGGCGATCGCCTTGGCGAAACTCGTCTTTCCCGTTCCGGGCGGCCCGAACAGGATCACCGCCTTGGGCGGGCGGACCCCGTAGCGCTCGGCGATCTCGGGATGGGCCAGCGGGTCGACGATACGGCGCTCGATGACCTGCTTCTCGGTCTCCATGCCGGCCAGGTCCGACCACAGACCCGGCGGGACGATCTGCCCGCCGAGTTCCTCCAGCAGATTGGTCTGATCGGGCCCCAGGTGTTCGATCTTCTCGAAGTACACCAGGCCCTCGCGACGCTCGAAACCGGAGTGCTCCAGCGCCGGGAATCCGGCGGCATCAGGTGGCAGCATCGCGCAGATCCGCCGCACCCCCGCCGAGCGCAGACGCCGCTCCAGATCCGCCAGCAGAGCCCGGCCGATTCCCCGTTGCCGCCAGTTCTGGGCCAGGGCGAGCAGCAGGATCCAGGCCCGCTCGCCCTGGGTGTGCGCCACCGCCATACCGACGACCTCGTCGCCGACCTCCGCCACCACCGCCGGCTGGCCGTGGCGGACCGCGGCCATCACCTCGGCAACACTGAACGCCGGCTCGACTCCGGGCCCGCGGCTCTGGTCCCACACCACGATGGCCTGGTCGAGGTCCTCCTCGTGGTAATCCCTCAGACGCCACACCGGCATCGCTCACCGTCCTGACTCGAGTGCGGCGGTCGCCACTGACCGCCACTGCGGTCAGCATCCCCCAACCGGCGCAATCCCGCACCCGGCTGCGGGCGTACCGTCGTTCACAACGGGCGTCGCCCGCGCGGCGCGACAGGAGGCACGGCTGTGGACCTGAGTTGGTCGGCGCAGGATCTCGAGTTTCGCGACGAGGTCCGCGCCTTTCTCGAGGAGAACCTGACGCCGGATCTGCGCCAGGCGGGCCGGCTGATGACCAGCGTCTACGCCGACAACGACGCCGCGATGGCCTGGCAGGCGATCCTGCACGAACGCGGCTGGGCCGCCCCGGAGTGGCCGGTGGAGTACGGCGGCTGCGACTGGAGCCTGACCCAGCACTACATCTTCAACCGTGAGTCCACGCTGGCCGGGGCGCCGGCGCTGGCCCCGATGGGCATCAAGATGGTGGCGCACGCGATCATCGCCTTCGGCACGCCTGCTCAGAAGGAGCATTTCCTTCCCCGGATCCTGACCGGCGAGGTCTACTTCTGCCAGGGCTACTCCGAGCCCGAGGCCGGTTCGGACCTGGCGGCACTGTCGATGGCCGCCGTCGACGACGGCGAGCACCTGGTGTGCACCGGCAGCAAGATCTGGACCACGCACGCCACCGAGGCCAACTGGATCTTCGCGCTGGTGCGCACCTCGCGGTCGGGGAAGAAGCAGCACGGCATCACCTTTGTGCTGATCGACCTGCAGACCCCGGGCATCGAGATCCACCCGCTGGTGATGACCTCCGGGGAGACCGTGCAGAACCAGATCTTCTTCGACGCGGTGCGGGTTCCCAAGTCCAACGTGATCGGCGAGATCGACGACGGCTGGTCGGTGGCGAAGTACCTGCTGGAGTTCGAGCGCGGCGGCGCCGCCGCTCCCGGCCTGCAGGTGATGGCCGAGGCGATCGCGCGGGAGGCGGCCGGGGCGCCCGGACCCGACGGGGGCGTCCTGATCGACGACCCGGCGTTCGCCGCCAAACTCGCCGACGCCCGAATCCGCACCGAGGTGCTGGAGATCCTCGAGTACCGGGTGCTCGCCACCGTCGCCGGGGGCGGCAACCCCGGGGCGGACTCCTCGATGCTCAAGATCCTCGCCACGGAGTTGTCCCAGGTGATCACCGAACTGGCGATGGAGGCGGCCGGACCGGCCCGGCGGGTTTACCAGCCGCATGCGACGCGGCCCGGCGGTCCGGTCCCCGGCTACCGCCCGCCGCCCGACGGCTACGTCAGCGGGCAGCCGTGGCAGGCCGTGGCCCCGCTGCGCTATCTCAACGACCGCGCCGGTTCGATCTACGCCGGCAGCAACGAGATTCAGCGCAACATCCTGGCCAAAGCGACCCTGGGGCTGTAGGTGGACTTCGGACTGAGCGGCGAACAGCAACTGCTGCGGGACTCGCTGGGCAAGTACCTGGCGGCCCGCTACGACCTGGAGTCCAGCCGGGCGGCGGCCAAGACCGGGGCCGGCTGGCAGCCCGGCGTCTGGGAGGGCTTCGCCACCGAACTCGGCATCCTCGGCGCGATCCTGCCCGAATCGGCCGGCGGAACGGGCGGCGGGCCGGTGGAGACGATGGTGATCGCCGAGGAACTCGGCCGCGCCCTGGTCGTCGAGCCCTTCGTCGACACCGTCGTGGTGTGCGGCGGGCTGCTGGCCCGCGCACCGGGCGAATCCGCCGCCGGGGTCCTCGAGCGCATCGCCGCGGGCTCGGCGGTGGTATCGCTGGCGGTGTGTGAACCCGCCGGCGGCGATCGCTGGGAGGCGTTGTCCACCAACGCCGTTCGCGACGGCGACGACTGGGTGCTCAGCGGCGAGAAGACGGTCGTGGTAGCCGCACCGCTGGCGACACACCTGCTGATCGCCGCACGGACCTCCGGCGGTTCCGGCGAGAAGTCCGGAATCGGGCTGTTCCTGAGCGGGTTCGACGCCGGCAGTCCGCCCGCCGGCGTCACGGTTCACCCTTACCGCACCGTCGACGACCGCCGGGCGGCCGACCTGGTGCTGGACGGGCTGCGGCTGCCCGCCGGCGCGCTGATCGACCCGGACGCCTGGGAGTCGCTGGAGGCCGCACGCGACGAGGGCGCCGCCGCGGTGTGCGCCGAGGCGGTCGGGGCGATGCGCCGGGTGCTGGCCGACACCGTGGCCTACTGCAAGCAGCGTGAGCAGTTCGGCCAGCCCATCGGCTCCTTCCAGGTGCTCGCGCACCGGATGGTCGACATGCACACCGAACTCGAGCAGGCGGTCTCGGCGGTCTACCTGGCGGTGCTCAACCTCCAGGCGGACCCGCCGGTGCGGGCCAGGGCGGTCTCGGCCGCCAAGGCCACCGTGGGCCGGGCGGCCCGCTTCGTCGGCCAGAACGCGGTGCAACTGCACGGCGGCATGGGCATGACCGAGGAACTCGCCGTGGGCCACTACTTCAAGCGCCTGACGGCCGTGCAGTACGAGTTCGGCTCCACCGACTTCCACCGGACCCGCTACGCCCGGCTCACCCGGTAGGACTCCGCGGAGGGCTGCTGCCCATCAGGACCGAGGTCAGCACGCCCACGGTCACCAGCACCCCCGCCTGATCGGCCAGTTCCCTGCTTGCATCGGCGGAGCCGGAACCGGCCGGCTGGCGCCGACGTTGACCCTTTCGTACCCCCGGTGGCGCGCCGCCACGGACACACCCGAGGAGCCCCATGCTCAACAAGATCGCCTCGACGCTGGGCCAGGTCGCCACCCAGGTCGCCGAGGCGGGCGGCACCATCGTCGGGATACGCCACGGCACCGAGGAGCCTCCGTTCACCGTGGCGCGCCGGATCGGCGAGGTGGAGATCCGCCGCTACGGCCCGCGGATCGCCGCCGAGACGGCGGGGACCGCCGACGAGGAGGCCGCCCGCAACCAGGGGTTCCGCCGGCTGGCCGGCTACATCTTCGGGGGCAACACCGCCAAGTCCAAGATCGCCATGACCGCGCCGGTCGCTCAGCAGAGCGAGAAGATCGCGATGACCGCCCCCGTCGCCACCGAACGCAACCCGGCGGGCCAGTGGGTGATCCGCTTCTTCATGCCCGCCGAGTACACCATGGACGCCCTGCCCGTCCCCGACGACGATCGGGTCGAGCTGGCGGAGATCCCCCCGCAGACCGTCGCGGTGCTGCGATTCTCCGGAATCGCCAGCCCGGAGGCGGTCGGCGCACGCAGCCAGGAGCTGCTGAACATCCTGCGCCGCAACGGCATCGAGACGCAGGGAGATCCGCTGACCTGGTTCTACGACCCGCCCTGGACGATCCCGTTCCGCCGCCGCAACGAGATCGTCGTCGCAGTCGCCGACGACGCCTAGGGCGCCGGGAGCAGCAGCGTCGGCTCGCCCGGCTCGGGCTCCGGCTCCGCCGGCGCCTCAGGTGCCTCGGTGGGCGCCGCGGCCGGATCGGGCGCGGGCGCCGGGGCGCCGGGAGCCGGCGGCGTCTGGGCGAACATGATCGGGTCGGCCGGACGGGGACTCATCTGCTCGGCGGGCACCTTGCCGCGGGGTCGCTGGGTGATCATCAGCAGCAGGGCGTCGCCCCCGGTGATCTCGTCGTTCTGCACGGCGTCCCAGATGTCGCGCAGCCCGTCGAGGGCACGCTGCGGCGGCGGGGTCGTCGAGGTCCCCGGCGGCGGGCTGTTCGGGCTGGGCAGGTGCGGCACTCCCTCGTAGTGGGGCACCCCCTCCGCCGCGTCGGCGGGCAGCGCCGCGGGCAGGGCAGCGACCGCCTCGGCGGCCTCGGGCAGGATCAGCCCGGCCGGCTCCCCCGGCTGCCCGGGCTCGACCGGCTCAGCCCCGGCGGCAGGTGCCCCCAGCAGGCCCAGCGCCGCCGCGGCGACCAGGGTTGCGGTGGCACGATGCGCACTGTGCATGTGCTGTCCCCTCAGGTGATGCCTTCCCAAGTTCATCAGATGATGCCCCGGTTTCGTTACTCGCGCCAGCCGGGGACAATACCGGCATGCGAACGGTGCTGGTCACAGCGGCGCTCCTCGGCGCGTTGGCGATCGCGGCGGCTCCGGTGAGCGCGGCCCCCGTCCCCCCGGTGAGCCCCCAGGCCGCCGCCGCGGGCCTGGTCGACGTACGAACGGTGGTCCCCGACGCGATCATCGACCTGCGCTACGCCACCGCCGAGAACTTCGTCGGGGTGCGGCTCTATCCCGCCGGCGCGCGCTGTCTGGTGCACGAGGCGCTGGCCCCGGGCCTGGCGACGGCGGCCGCAACCCTCCGCGACCAGGGCCTGACCCTGGTGTTCTGGGACTGCTACCGCCCGCACGAGGTGCAGGTCCGGATGTTCCAGACGGTGCCAGACCCGGCGTGGGTGGCCCGGCCGGGCCCGTTCGCCCGCAGCCACGAGTCCGGGCGCTCGGTGGACGTGACCCTGGCCCGGGCCGGGCGCCTGCTGGACATGGGCACCGGATTCGACGACTTCTCACCGCGCGCCGGCGCCTACGCCACCGAGGGCGTCAGCGCCGGCCAGCGGGCCAACCGGGCGTTGCTGCGCACCGCGATGGCCGCCGGCGGGCTGAGCGTGTACAGCGGCGAGTGGTGGCATTTCGACGGACCCGGCGCCGGCGAGCCCCGGCCCATCCTCGACGTCCCGGTGACCTGAGGGCCGACACTCAGGCCGAGTCCGGGGCCGCCACTCAGGCGGAAGCCGCGGCCACCCGATCGACGGCACTGAAGCGCAGCGCGGCATCCTCCACCGGGCCCTTGCGCAGCCGGGCGTGGTCGGCCCAGTAGTCCATCTCCAGCGTCCACGGCCCACTGGTGCCCTGCTGGGGGAATTCGTCCATCGCCCGCAGGATGTAGCCGGCCGAGAAATCCAGCATCGGGCGGCGCTGCACCGAGGGATCATCGGCCACCGGGACGGCCGTGGTGTAGCCGTGGGCGTCCATGTAGGACAGCAGCCTGCACAGGTGGTCGCAGATCAGGCCGACCTTGAGCGTCCACGACGAGTTGGTGTACCCGAAGGCGAACGCGAAGTTCGGGATTCCCGAGAGCATCAGGCTCTTGTAGACCAGGCAGTCGTGCGGACTCTTGACCTCTCCGTCCACCGAGACCTCGATCCCACCGAACACCTTCAGCTTCAGTCCGGTCGCGGTGACGATGACATCGGCGGGAAGCTCACGGCCCGACTCCAGCAGGATCCCGGTCGGGGTGAACCGGACGATCTTGTCGGTGACCACCGAGGCCTTGCCCTGGCCGATCACCCGGAACAGGTCGGCGTCGGGCACCGCGCACAGCCGCTGGTCCCACGGGTTGTAGGACGGGTTGAAGTGCGTCGCGACGTCGAACCCCTCCGGCAGGTACTTGACGTTGAGGCTGCGGATGATCCGTCGGGCCAGCTTCGGGTTGCGCTGGCAGAGGTTGTAGATGAACCGGCCCCTGCCGATGTTCAACCGGCGCGTCACCGCGTAGGCCGCCTTGGCCGGCAGCAACCGGCGCAGCCCGTTGGCCAGCGGGTCCTTGCGCGGCAGCGGCATCACGTAGGACGGAGAGCGCTGCAGCATGGTGATGTGGCCGGCCTCGTCGGCCATCGCGGGGATCAGGGTGACGGCGGTGGCCCCGCTGCCGATCACCACCACCTGCTTGTCCCGGTAGTCGAGGTCCTCCGGCCAGTGCTGAGGGTGGACGATGACGCCCCGGAAGTCCTCCCGTCCGGCGAACTCCGGCTCGTAGCCACGCTCGTAGTCGTAGTAGCCGGTGGCCCCGAAGAGCCAGCCGCAGGTCACGTCCCACTGACGGCCGTCGCGCTCCAGGGTCACCGTCCACAACGCGGTCCGGTTCGAGAAGTCCGCGCGGATCACTTTGTGCCCGACAAAGATCCGGTCTTCCAGCCCGTTCTCCGCCACGGTCTCGCGCAGGTAGTGGAGGATCTCGGGGGCGTCGGCGATGGCGTTGTCCGACGTCCAGGGCTTGAACTCGTAGCCGAAGGTGTGCAGATCAGAGTCCGACCGGATGCCGGGGTAGCGGAACAAATCCCAGGTGCCGCCGATGGCGTCGCGCGCCTCGACCAGGGCGAAGCTCTTGCCCGGCAGTCGGCTGACCAGATAGTGGCCCAGTCCGATGCCGGAGATGCCCGCACCAACGATCAGCACGTCGACGTGGCCGGTCAGCGGCTCGGTGGGGCGGGCTTGGTGCATCGGGGTGACGGACATTGGGGGCTCCCGGGAGTTCGCGCGACGAGCTGAACGCTAACAATGTTATAGTTTCTTCGACGGCTGTCAAGTACCCGGGCAGGAGGCGCCAGTGAGCACCGTGAGCACGGCGCGCCGCACCCCGGTGCAGGAACGCGGCCGACAGACGGTCACCCGCATCCTCGACGCCGCCGCGGCGATCGCCGACGAACACGGGGTCGACGCCGCCACAACACGCGCGATCGCCGACCGCGCCGGGGGCTCCTATCCCTCGCTGTACCGCTTCTTCCCCGACCGCGAGGCCATCCTCGGCGAGTTGCTCGAACGCCAGTGCGCCGAACTGGACGCCCTGTGCGTGGCGGCCGAGCAGACCTGGGAGATCACCTCGGTGGGCGAACTGCTCGACCGGGAGATCGACCTGCACGTGCGCTACTACCGGGAGCACCCCAGCGCCGCGCGGATGTGGATGCAGGGCCGTACGTCCCCGGCGGTGACCGGCTACGTCCGGTCCCGGATGCGAACTCTGGCGGGGCGGATGCACGCCATCCTGGTCTCCGCCGGCCTGATCCTGCCCGACACCGATCCGCGTGCCGTGCTGGTGGCCGTCGAGATGGCCGATCGCGTCCTGGAACTGTCCTACCGCGGCGGCAACGGGTTCGACGAGGAGATCCTGGCCCTCGGCCGCCGGGCGCTCATCGCGTTCGGCCGTGACCTCTCCGGGAGCCCTTCCCGGCCCTCCCCCAGCTGACCGGCATCAGAACCACTCCGGGAGTCACCTCGCCGAGGCGCTCGAACGCGTCGAGGAAGCCCTCGGTGATCATCGCGTGGTCGGGCACCAGGGCGATGTCGCAGGCGATGCCGACCACCACCTTGCCGTTGTAGCTGGAGATGGTGAAGCTCATCGGCTGATCCCCGGACACCGGAGCCCACCCGACGATGCCCTCCACCGGACTGCCGGCGAGGTACACCGGGCCGGGCGGACCGGGAACGTTGGTCAGCGTGCCCAGGGTCCGGCTGGCGAAGAGGTCCACCGAGGCCTCGTAGAGACCGCGGCTCAGCCCGGCGACGGTCTCCTGGAACCGGAACCCCACCGCGGCCTCGTGCCCGTGCTTGATCCGGTCCATCCGCCGCTTGGCGACGGCGAGCACCTTCAGCGGGTCCGGCTCGGCGGTCGGCAACTCCAGTTGCACCAGCGCGAACTCGTTGCCCAGCTCCTCGGGCAGGGTCAGGTCCAGCGGCTTGAGATTGATCGGCACCATGAAGGTCACCGACGAGCACAGCGCCTCCTGGGCGCGCAGGTAGTCGTGCAGCGCCAGGGCGACGCACGCCACCAGCACGTCGTTGACGGTGCAGCGGTTGCCCCGCGCGACCGCTTTGACCGCCGCCAGGGGCAGCGGATCGGACCACGCCACGCCCTTGCGGCTGCCGGCGCTACCGGTCCAGATGGTGGCGTCGTTCCGGGTGCCCAGCAGGAGCTTTCGCACCGTGTCGACGTCGCCGGGCACCGCGGAGAAGACGTCCACCAGGGTGCCGCCCCCGGGCACCACCGCACGCACCGTTCCGGCCACGTCGGCGGCGCCGGCGCGTGCCGCCGTCGCCATCGTCGCCGCGGCACCCAGCGGATTGCGCAGAGCGAACAGCCCCAACCGTCCGGCCCGCTCGACCATGCCGGCGTCGGGCACGCGGGCGCGCAGGCCCCCGGCGGCCCGGCGGGTGCGGGTGCACCCCGGCCTGGATCACCGCCGGCGCCAGGATCGGGCCGCCCCCGGGTGCGGCGTCGAACAGGCTCATCGCGAGCTGGACCATCCGCATCCCGTCGGCGATGGCGTGGTGGCTGCGCAGGATCATCGCGCTGCCCTCGCCGTAGCGCTTGATCCAGATCGACTGCCACAGCGGGCGGTCGTGATCGAGCGGGACGGTCCGGTGCGCGGCGACCAGCTCCTGCAGCGCCAGAGGGTCGTCGGGGCTGCTCAGCGAGACCAGCGAGACGTGGTTGTCGACGTCGAAGCCGGGGTCGGGCTCCCACCACCAGCCGTCGTCGTCGTTGACCGCCCGGCTGCGGAACACCGGGTAGCGGTCGACCAGGCGCTCCTCGACCACCTCCCGCAGCCTGGTGAAATCCAACGGCTCGGCGGTCCAGACCACCGAGTCGACCACCATCAGGTTGTGCGGCCGGTCCATCTCCAGCCAGAGGGCGTCCTGCACGCCGAGGCGGCGGCGCTGGTCGTGGTCGTCGCGCCGGTGCCGCTTGTGCATCCGACCATTGTCGGCCAGCAGGCCCGCCCGCGGCGGCGCTTCGCGATCAGTGCTCGTCGTAGTGGTCGCCGTGCGCCGCGTGCCGGTGGCCGCCGTGCAGATAGTCGACGTGGTCGCCGTGCTGGACGGACTCGTGGCCGCAGTCGGGGCCGACCACGGTGACCACGCGCACGGCGTGGGTGTCGCACTCGTCCCAATGGCCGTCATGGCTGTGGTGGGCGTGGCCGTCGTGCAGGTAGTCGGTGTGCCCCTCGTGGGACACCGCGACGTGTCCGCAGCCCTCGCCGTGGGCGTGCGCGTGGGGTTCGTGGACGGTGTGGCCGCTCATCACTGCTCTTCCTCTCGGGATCGGCGGGCCCGCGGTTCGGGCTCGCTCATATATGACCATATTCGCATATTTAGATTGAAAAGCCAAGCCGCCCCCGCTCCGCGGCCGGGCGCGGTGTCAGCCCCGCTCGAAGTGCTGGTAGTCCACCGGGTCACGCCAGGCTCCGCCCCAGCTCCATCCCCGGTCCAGGAAGGCCGCCACGGCCGGGGAGTCGGCGCGCAGCATGCCCGCGACGTCGCGGGTGCGGTCCAGGTAATCCTCGGCGGTGGCGGGCTCCAGACCGCTGGAGCTGCCCAGCGAGGGGTTGAGCAGCGGATTGATGTCGACCGCGCGGCCGTAGGCGTGCTGCGACCAGGCGCCGCTGCCCGGGATCGCGCGGCAGTTGAACGCCGAGGTGTTGTTGTCGCGCATCGACAACTCGTCCTCGGCGCCGGGGTAGTTGTCCACGGTGCGCATCCGCTCGATCGGGAAGTTCAGCCGGCGCAGCTCGGCGAAGACCTCGATCACGTTCTCGACAAGGTCGCGGTGCACCACCAGCGCGCCGCGCTGACGTTGCCCGTCGAAGCCGAGGAAGTCCAGCTCGACGCGGCGCAGTTGCTCGGGTTCCACCGGGCAGCCCGGCCGCCACGTGCTGCCCAGATCGGCGGCGCTGACCTCCGTCACGACCGGCGGGCGCTCGGCGGGCGCGGCGGGCGGGGTGTCGCCCGGCGTGGCCGTTGGGGCCCCGTCGGCCTGGCCGGCAGCCGGGGCCGCCGGGGACGCCCACTGGGCCGGGGCGCAGCCCGTGGCGCACAGCGCCAGCACGGTCAGCGCC
>CAYXOM010000262.1:0-2209 GCA_964466565.1 uncultured Mycobacterium sp. | reverse complement strand
TCGACGATCCGGTCGTCCCAGTCGTCGCCGCCGAGGTGGTTGTCACCGGAGGTGGCCCGCACCTCCACCACGCCCTCGCCGATCTCCAGCAGCGAGACGTCGAAGGTGCCGCCGCCGAGGTCGAAGACCAGGATGGTCTGCTCCTTGGAGCCCTTGTCCAGCCCGTAGGCCAGCGCCGCGGCGGTGGGCTCGTTAACGATGCGCAGCACGTTCAGCCCGGCGATCTGGCCCGCCTCCTTGGTGGCCTGCCGCTGGGCGTCGTTGAAGTAGGCGGGCACGGTGATGACCGCGTCGGTGATGTCCTCACCCAGGTAGCTCTCCGCGTCGCGCTTGAGCTTCTGCAGGGTGCGCGCGCTGATCTCCTGGGCGGTGTAGTTCTTGCCGTCGATCTCGACGGTCCAGTCGGTGCCCATGTGCCGCTTGACCGAGCGGATGGTCCGGTCGACGTTGGTCACCGCCTGGTTCTTGGCGGGCTGGCCGACCAGCACCTCGCCGTTGCGGGCGAAGGCGACCACCGACGGGGTGGTCCGGGAGCCCTCCGAGTTGGCGACGACGACGGGGTCGCCGCCTTCGAGAACCGAGACCACCGAGTTGGTGGTCCCCAGGTCGATACCGACCGCACGAGCCATGTGACGTTCCTCCTGATAGATCTGGATCTGAGCGGACCGCGCTCAAGAATGCTGGGCGGCGACGGTGCTGTCAAGCCCAGGTTGAGTCAATCACACTCAAGTGTCACGGTTCCCAACCAGCCCGGCCGCCGATTTGTTCCCGGACCGCCCGCCGGCCCGCAAGAGCGCCGATCGCCACCGCGAGAGCGGCCAGGAGCACCCCCGCCACCAGGGTCGGATGCACGGCGGCGCCGCCGGTCGGGGCGACGAGGTCGATGACCAGGGCGCCCAGCAGCTGGCCGCCGATCGACAGCAGCGCCAGCAGCAGCACCCCGAGCCGCTGCACCGCCCAGGCGGCGGTGGCGATGAAGACCACCCCGACGACGCCGCCGGTGTAGACCCACCACGGTCCGGTGGGCAGCGGGCCCGGGCCGGCGCCGGTGACCGCCCAGCCCAGGACCAGCGCCACGGCCAGCAGGGCGAAGCCGAAGACGAAGTTGACGAAGGCCGCCGAGACCGCCCGGCCGGCCACCGCGCCGACCCGGCCGTTGACAGCCTGTTGCACGGCGATCAACGCTCCGGCCACCAGCGCCAGCAGAATCGGCCAGACCTCGACGATCCCGACGCCGCCCAGCCGGCCCGACACCGCCGTCACCACCGCCGCCAGGGTGATCAGCGCGGACACCACGCGCGCGGCGGTGACCGGCCGGCGCCCGGCCGGCCCGAGGCCGGCGCGGTCGACGACCAGGCTGCTGGTGGTCTGGCCCGCCACCACCGCGACGGTGAAGACCGCGACGCCGACCAGGGGGACGGTGATGCTCTGCACGGCCACGAAGAAGCCGCCCAGGGTGCCGCCGGCCACCTGCCACCACGGCATCTCGCCGGTGCGGACCGCCCGGACGACGCGCCGCACGCCGTCGCGATAGCGCGGGGAGAGCCCCAGGACGACGATCAGGATGAGCAGGCCCGTCCCGAAACTGACGACGGCCGCCTGGATTCCGTTGCCGGCCATCACCGCCAGCTCGCCGTTGACCCTGGACTGGTAGGCGACCATCGCGCCCACCGCCGCCGCGGCGGCGCCGGCCGCCACCGCGGCCGACCGGCTGGTCCGGCCCGGCTGGTCGGGAGAGCACTGCTCGGGACCGGACCCCTCGGGAGTGGTGATGCGCCTCACCTGACCGGGGAGCCGTCGCGGCCGTCGCCGTCGCCGAGCGTGCCGTCGAGTGCGTCGGCCTGGTCGGCCAGCGCGCGCAGCGCGGCGGCCAGCTCACGAGCCTGCCCCGGCGTCAGGTCGGCGGTGACCGCCCGGTCACCGCCGCCGGGGATCGCCACGCCCCCGACCCGCACCGCGACGCCGGTCACGGTCGACCCGTCGCGGTGCTGGACGCCGGTCAGCAGCGCCGCGGTGCCGCCCCCGGCCGAGATGGGGTCGCCGCCGAAGACACGGTCGTCGAAGCCGTCCTGCCACGGGCCGACCCAGGTCGCACCCGGGGGCGCAGGCAGACTCGTCATGATGGCAGGCCGGGCACGCCGGGGTCCGTCGTCGTGGCCGTGGTGACCTGACACGTCGTCAGGTCACCCGGCTCAGCCAAGTCCCCCGC
>CAYXOM010000261.1:0-1748 GCA_964466565.1 uncultured Mycobacterium sp. | reverse complement strand
CCAGGCCGCCGACCACGCTGGTGCCCCCGCCGAAGGGCACCACCGCGATGCGGTGCCGCGAGCAGTAGTCGAGCACGGCGGCGATCTCGTCCTCGCTGCCGGGAAGCAGGACCGCGTCGGGCGCATCCTGATCGATCACTCTGCGCCGCAACAGATCCGGGGTGGACTTACCGCCGGCGCGCAGCAGCCGGTCCCCCTCGCCGGTGCGCAGGTAGGGCGGTCCCACGATGCCGGCCAGCTCGTCGAGATGCGCCGCCGCGAGCATCGGGGGAACCAGCCGCACCTGATCGGGCCCGGGCGCGGGCGGCAGATCGCCGGTGATGCCCAGCGCCTGCTCCAGCAGGTTCCGGATGCCCGCGGACAGGGGCTTGGCCAGGGCCGGGTCCCCCCAGGCGTTCCAGGCCATCGGGGGCAGCAGATCGGGGGTGTCGGAGTCGGCCACGGGTTACAGTATTGCCTGGCCCCATGAGCGAACCGACCGCACTCAACGCCGCCCGGCGCAGCGCCGACCTGGCCCGCCTCGGCGACAGCAGGTTCGACGTCGTGGTGATCGGCGGGGGCATCACCGGAACCGGCATCGCGCTGGACGCCGCGAGCCGCGGCCTGTCGGTGGTGCTGGTGGAGAGGCACGATCTGGCGTTCGGCACCAGCCGGTGGAGTTCGAAGCTGGTGCACGGAGGTCTGCGCTATCTGGCCAGCGGCAATGTCGGGATCGCCCGGCGCAGCTCGGTGGAGCGCGGGCTCCTGATGACCCGGATCGCGCCGCATCTGATCACCGCGATGCCGCAGCTGGTGCCGCTGCTGCCGGGGATGACCGCGCTGCAGCGCCGCCTGGTGCGGGTCGGCTTCCTGGCCGGAGACGCGCTGCGGGCACTGGCGGGCACCCCCGCCCGGGTGCTGCCGCGCTCCCGCCGGATCGGCGCGCAGGAGGCCGTCGCGCTGGCGCCGACGGTCCGCCGCGACGGACTCGACGGCGCGCTGCTGGCCTACGACGGCCAGCTGGTCGACGACGCACGGCTGGTGGTGGCCGTCGCCCGGACCGCCGCCCAGCACGGGGCGCGGATCCTGACCCGGGTCGCGGCCTCGGCGGCCACGGGTTCCTCGGTACGCCTGACTGACGAGCTGAGCGGGCAGAGCACCGACGTCACCGCCCGGGTGGTGATCAACGCGACGGGAGTGTGGGCCGCAGAGGTCGACGAGTCGATCCGGCTGCGGCCGAGCCGCGGAACGCACCTGGTGTTCGACGCCGCCGTGTTCGGCCATCCCACTGCGGCGCTGACCATCCCGATCCCGGGGGAGACCAACCGGTTCGTGTTCGCGATGCCCGAGCAACTGGGTCGGGTGTACCTCGGCCTCACGGACGAGGAGGCCCCGGGGCCGATCCCGGACGAGCCTGAGCCGACCGCCGCGGAGGTGACGTTCCTGCTCGACACCGTCAACACCGCGCTGCAGACCCAGTTGACCACCGCCGACGTCACCGGGGCCTACGCCGGCCTGCGGCCGCTGATCGACGCCGGTCCCGGCGCCCGGACCGCGGACCTCTCCCGCGACCACGCCGTGCTGGAGTCGGACTCCGGGTTGTTCAGCGTGGTCGGCGGCAAGCTCACCGAGTACCGGCTGATGGCCCAGGACGTACTGGACCGGGCGGTGGCGGCACGCGGCCTGCCGGCGGGGCCGTGCCGGACGGCCCGTCTGCCGTTGGTCGGCGCGGCGGCCTCCGCGCGCCCCCCGGGCGGGATCCCCGCCTC
>CAYXOM010000260.1:0-3084 GCA_964466565.1 uncultured Mycobacterium sp. | reverse complement strand
GCTGTTGGCCAGATAGAAGCGGCGCTCGGTCTCCACCACGTAGCTGAACTGCCCGACGATGTCCTTGTACTCGCGATAGAGCGAAAGCTCCATCTCGGTTTCGTACTTCTCGAGATCCTCGGCACTCATCAGCTCAGGTGTCCTTCTCGTCGAACCGGCCGGAACGCGGTTTCCCGGTCCATTTTGTCCCACCCCCGCACGTTCACGAACGAACGGCGGTGCTGTCCGCACGGGCCGAGGTCGGCCAGGGCGGCGCTGTGCGCGGAGGTGCCGTACCCCTTGTGCTCGGCGAATCCGTAGCCGGGGTGCTCGGCGTCCATCTCGACCATCAACCGGTCCCGGCTGACCTTGGCCAGCACGCTGGCTGCCGCGATGCAGGCGGCCGCGGCGTCGCCGCCCACCACCGGCAGCGACGGAACCGCCAGGCCAGGAACCCCGAACCCGTCGCAAAGCACGTAGCCCGGGCGCACCGTCAGGCCGGCCACCGCGCGGCGCATGCCCTCGATGTTGGCCGCGTGCACCCCGCGTCGGTCGACCTCCGCGGCCGGGATGGTCACCACGTGATAGGCCAGTGCGTAGCGGCGGATCAGCGGAAAGAGCTGGTCGCGGACCCTGGGGGTCAATCTCTTCGAGTCGTCGAGGGCGGCCAGGCTGTCGAACCTGTTGGGACCCAGCACACAGGCGGCCACCACCAGCGGGCCCGCGCAGGCGCCGCGGCCCACCTCGTCGACCCCGGCGACCGGGCCGAGCCCGCCGCGGTAGAGGGCGGATTCGAGGGTGCGCAGTCCCGACGAACGCCGGATCACGGTGCGCGGCGGCCAGGTCATCGCCGGCAAAGGTCAGCCCTGCTGCGGGTTGACGGTCGACACCGGCCCCCAGCGACCGGGCGGCCAGGCGATGAATCGGGCCTTGCCGATCACGTTGTCGAGCGGGATCGTCCCGGCTGTGGGGTCGCCAGTGCAGATCAGGCCCTTCTGGGCGTCGCCGGGGGTGCTGGTGCACCGCGACCGCGAGTCTGAGGAGTGGGTGCGGTTGTCCCCCATCACCCACACCCGGTCCCTGGGCACCGCGACCGGACCGAACTCGTTGCCCAGGCACGGGTAGATCGCCGGGTCGGCGTTCATCGTCGCGGTGTCCAGGTAGGGCTCGGTGAGGGGCTTGCCGTCGACGGTCAGGCCGGTGTCAGCCCGGCACTGCACGGTCTGGCCACCGACGGCGATGACGCGCTTGACCAGATCGTTCTCATCGGGCGGCACGAAACCGATCACCGAGAGTGCGTTCTGCAGCCAGCGGATCGCGGTGTTGTCCGACCGGATCGACTTGTAGCCGACGTTCCAGTTCGGCGGGCCCTTGAACACGATCACGTCCCCGGGCCGGGGCGAACCGAACCGGTAGCTCAGCTTGTCCACCAGGATCCGGTCGCCGACGCAGCCCGGGCAGCCGTTGAGGGTGGGCTGCATGGACTCCGACGGGATCAGGTAGGGACGCGCGACGAAGGTCAGGGTGACGTAGTAGAGGACGAGCGCGATCGAGACCAGGATCACGCCCTCGCGCAGCGCGGCGCGACGCTTGGAGCCCTTCGTCGGGCCGTCCGCAGGGGCTGGGGACTGGGTGGCGTCGGCTGGATCCGGGGGCACAGCGCTCAGCGTAGCCAGCACAGCGCGACCGGCCGTCGCGGCTCACCGGTCGCGGCGGGCCCGCCGGCCTCGGGCCGGTCCGGGTGAAGGCTCAGCGCCTTTCCTTGATCTTCGCCTTCTTGCCGCGCAGTTCGCGCAGGTAATAGAGCTTGGCGCGGCGCACGTCGCCGCGGGTGACGACCTCGATGTGGTCGACGTTGGGCGAGTGGACCGGGAAGGTGCGCTCGACGCCCACACCGTAGCTCTCCTTGCGGACGGTGAAGGTCTCGCGAACCCCTCCGCCGGAGCGACGCAGCACCACGCCCTTGAACACCTGGACGCGCTGCTTGTTGCCCTCGATGACCTTGACGTGGACATTGACGGTATCGCCGGGACCGAAGACCGGGATATCGTCGCGCAGCGACGGCTTGTCGATGAAGTCCAGCGTGTTCATGGGGAAACACTTCCTTGCTCGGTGCCTCGCCGCCGATGCCGGTCGGGGGCCCCGCGGGCATCGCGGGTGGGTGGTCGGGTCGCCGCCGCGACAGGCCTACGGGCACGAGCGGACAGCCTCGCCATTGTGCCAGATCGGGGCTCCGGCGGCGAAATCGGCCGCAGCCGGGTGCGCCGGGTGCGCCTGCGCGGCCGTCGCGGATACCCTGACGCAATGCGACCGCCACCGACCCTGCTGACCGGGGCGGCGGCGGTGGTGACGGTGATCGTGGCGGTGGCTTCGGGCCAGCTCGGGCCGGGCTACCCCGATCGGGCCGGGTCGGTGACCCTGCTCTCCGACCGCCCTGCTGCCGGCAGTTCCGGCCAGCCGGTCCATCTCGACGTCATGGCCCAGCTGGCGATCCGCAACGCCGCACGCAACGGCGCCGACATCAGCATCGCCCTGCTGGACCGCGCGACCGGCCAGAAGGTCATCCGGGGCGACCGCGGAGCTTTCCCGATCGCCTCGGTGGCGAAACTGTTCATCGCCGACGACCTGTTGATGCGGGTACACCAGGGCGGGGCACGGCTCAGCCGCGAGGACCGCCGGGCGCTGGACACCATGCTGCGCTCCTCGGACGACTTTGCGGCCAACGAGTTCTGGCAGCGCGGCGGCCGGAATGCCGTCATCGAACGGATCAGGAGCCGCTACGGCCTGCCCGGCACCGTCGCCCCCTCCGACGCCAACTGGTGGACCACCATGAGCACCACCGCGGACCTGGTGGACTACTACGGCAAACTGCTCAGCGGATCCGGCGGCCTGCCGGCCGACGGGGTCAGCACCATGCTGGCCGACCTGGCCGCCTCCGCACCGACCGGAATCGACGGCTACCCGCAGCGCTTCGGCATCCCCGACGGGCTGCCCGCCGAGCCCGTTGCGGTCAAGCAGGGCTGGATGTGCTGCTGGGACGGCCCCAACCAGGTACACCTGTCCACCGGGGTGGCCGGTACCGACCGCCGTTACGTGATCGCGGTG
>CAYXOM010000259.1:0-7891 GCA_964466565.1 uncultured Mycobacterium sp. | reverse complement strand
CCGAGCCCGGGGAGTCCCGCCTCTACCAGCCCGGTGACGATGTGCGCCGGATGGACTGGTCGGTCACCGCCAGGACGACCCACCCGCACGTGCGGCAGATGATCGCCGACCGCGAACTGGAGACCTGGATGGTCGTCGACATGTCGGCCAGCCTGGATTTCGGCACCACCGGCTGCGAGAAGCGCGACCTCGCGGTGGCCGCCGCCGCGGCGATCACCTATCTCAACAGCGGCGGCGGGAACCGGATCGGGGCACTGATCGCCAACGGCTCCGACGTCATCAGGGTGCCGGCCCGCTCGGGGCGCCAGCACGAGCAGACCCTGCTGCGCGCCATCGCGACCTCGCCCCGCGCGCCGCTGGGCGTGCGCGGCGATCTGGCCGCGGCGATCGACGCCCTGCGCCGGCCGGAGCGGCGCCGTGGCATGGCGGTCGTCATCAGCGACTTCCTCGGCCCGATCAACTGGATGCGTCCGCTGCGGGCCATCGCCGCCCGCCACGAGGTGCTCGGTGTCGAGGTGCTCGACCCTCGCGACGTGGAGCTGCCCGACGTCGGCGACGTGGTCCTGCAGGACGCTGAATCCGGAGTGACCAGGGAATTCACCATCGACGCCCAGTTGCGCGACGACTTCGCCCGGGCGGCGGCCGCCCACCGCGAAGAGGTGGCGCGCACGCTGCGCCGCTGCGGGGCTCCGCTGATGACGCTGCGCACCGACCGGGACTGGATCGCCGACATCGTGCGCTTCGTCGCCTCCCGGCGCCGCGGCGCCCTGGCGGGAACGCAGTGAGGCAATCGCCCCGATGAACGTGCCGCTGCTCGGGCCGATGTCGCTGACCGACTTCGCCCACCCGTGGTTCCTGCTGTTCCTGCTGGTCGCCGCGGCGCTGGTCGCGTTCTACGTCGTCGTGCAGCTGTCCCGGGAGAAGCGGATCCTGCGGTTCGCCAACATGGAACTCCTGGAGAGCGTCGCCCCCAAGCGCCCGACCCGGTGGCGTCATCTGCCGGCGATCCTGCTGATCACCTCGCTGGTCATGCTGACCATCGCGATGGCCGCGCCGCAGAACGACACCCGGGTACCGCGCAACCGTGCCGTGGTGATGCTGACCATCGACGTGTCGCAGTCCATGCGGGCGACCGACGTCGAGCCCAGCCGGCTGGTCGCCGCGCAGGAGGCCGCCAAGCAGTTCGCCGACCAGCTCACCCCCGGCATCAACCTCGGTCTGATCGCCTACGCGGGCACCGCGACGGTGCTGGTGTCGCCGACCACCAACCGGGAGGCCACCAAAGCCGCGATCGACAAGCTGCAACTGGCCGACCGCACCGCCACCGGCGAGGCCATCTTCACCGCGCTGCAGGCCATCGCCACCGTCGGCGCGGTGATCGGCGGTGGCGACGGCCCGCCGCCGGGGCGGATCGTGCTGATGTCCGATGGCAAGGAGACCGTGCCGTCCAACCCGGACAACCCCAAGGGCGCCTTCACCGCCGCGCGGACCGCCAAGGATCAGGGGATACCGGTGTCGACGGTGTCCTTCGGAACCCCCTACGGCTACGTCGAGATCAACGACCAGCGTCAGCCGGTGCCCGTCGACGAGGACATGCTCGAGAAGATCGCCGAACTGTCCGACGGCAACCACTACTCCGCGGCGAGCCTGGAGCAGCTCAAGGAGGTCTTCACCACCCTGCAGGACCAGATCGGCTACGAGACGGTCAAGGGAGACGCCAGCGCGGGCTGGCTGAGGCTGGGTTCGCTGCTGCTGGCGCTGGCCGCGGCGGCCGCGCTGGTGATCAACCGGCGCCTCCCGGGCTGAGCGGGTGTCCTCCCGGCTCCGGGCAGGCACTAAGTTGACGGCCATGACCGAGACCCCCGCGCCGCCATTCGTCTCCCGCTCGGTGCTCGTCACCGGTGGCAACCGGGGGATCGGGCTGGCGATCGCGCGGCGACTGGCGGCCGACGGCCACCGCGTCGCCGTCACCCACCGGGCGTCGGGAGCGCCGGAGGGACTATTCGGCGTCGAGTGCGACGTCACCGACAGCGCCGCCGTCGACCGGGCGTTCGCGGCCGTCGAGGAGCACCAGGGACCGGTCGAGGTCCTGGTGTCCAACGCCGGCATCACCGCCGACGCGTTCCTCATCCGGATGACCGAGGAGCGGTTCACCAAGGTCATCGACGCCAATCTCACCGGGGCGTTCCGGGTGGCCCAGCGCGCCTCCCGCAGCATGCAACGCAACCGGTTCGGGCGGATCATCTTCGTGGGATCGGTATCGGGCAGCTGGGGGATCGGCAACCAGGCCAACTATGCGGCGTCCAAGGCCGGACTGATCGGAATGGCCCGCTCGATCTCCCGGGAACTGTCCAAGGCCGGGGTCACCGCCAACGTGGTGGCGCCCGGCCTGATCGACACCGACATGACCCGGGAGATGGACGAGCGGGTCAGGCAGGGTGCGCTGGAGTTCATCCCGGCCAAGCGGATCGGCACCGCCGCGGAGGTCGCCGGGGCGGTCAGCTTCCTGGCGTCGGAGGACGCGGGGTACGTCGCCGGCGCCGTGATCCCGGTCGACGGCGGCATGGGAATGGGCCACTAGGCCCCGGATCCTCAGAAAGGACTGGCATGGCAGGGCTTCTCGAGGGCAAACGCGTCCTCGTCACGGGCATCATCACCGACTCCTCCATCGCGTTCCACATCGCACGGGTTGCGCAGGAGGCCGGCGCGCAGGTCGTCTGCACGGGTTTCGACCGGCTGCGCCTCATCCAGCGCATCATCGACCGGTTGCCTGCTCCGGCGCCGCTGCTGGAGTTGGACGTCCGGAATCAGGACCACCTCGACACCCTGGCCGATCGGATCACGGAGGTGATCGGAGCGGGCAATAGACTCGACGGGGTGGTGCATTCGATCGGCAACATGCCGTCCAGCGGGATGGGCGTCAACCCGTTCTTCGACGCTCCCTACGAGGACGTCGCCCTCGGGATCCACGTTTCGGCGTACTCCTACGCGTCGCTGGCGAAGGCGACACTGCCCATCATGAATCGCGGCGGGGGCATTGTCGGGATGGATTTCGACCCCACCCGGGCGATGCCGGCCTACAACTGGATGACGGTGGCCAAGAGCGCCCTGGAATCGATCAACCGTTTCGTCGCCCGGGAGGCCGGTCAGTTCGGTGTCAGGTCCAATCTCGTTGCCGCCGGGCCGATCCGGACGCTGGCCATGAGCGCGATCATGGGCGGGGCGCTCGGCGACGAATTCAAGGAGGAGATGGCGATGCTGGAGGAGGGCTGGGACCAGCGAGCCCCGCTGGGCTGGGACATGAAGGACCCCACCGCGGTGGCCAGGACCGTCTGCGCACTGATGTCGGACTGGCTGCCGGCCACCACCGGCACCGTGATCTACGCCGACGGCGGCGCCAGCACCCAGCTGCTATGACCATGACCGGCGATTTCGACGCGCTGCTGCTGCTTTCCTTCGGCGGGCCGGAGGGCCCGGAGCAGGTGATGCCGTTTCTGGAGAACGTCACCCGAGGCCGCGGCATCCCCCGAGAACGGCTGGAATCGGTGGCCGAGCACTACCTGCACTTCGGCGGCGTGTCTCCGATCAACGCGATCAACCGGGCGCTGATCGAGCAGATCCGCGCGGCGCTCGACCGGCGCGGCGAGCAGCTCCCCGTCTATTTCGGGAACCGCAACTGGCACCCGATGGTCGAGGACACCGTCGCCCAGATGGCCGGCGACGGTGTCCGGCGGGCGGCGGTGTTCACCACCTCGGCGTGGGGTGGCTATTCCGGGTGCACGCAGTACCAGGAGGACATCGTGCGGGCCCGGTCGGCGACCGGTGCGGGCGCTCCGGAGCTGGTGAAGCTGCGGCAGTACTTCGACCACCCGCTGCTGGTCGGGATGTTCGCCGACGCCGTCGCCGCGGCCACCGCGGAGCTGCCCGAAGAACATCGCGAGTCCGCCCGACTGGTGTTCACCGCCCACTCGATCCCGATGCGGGCGGTGGACCGGTGCGGGCCCGAGCTCTACCCGCGCCAGGTGCGCTACGCCTCCGGTCTGATCGCGGCCGCGCTCGGCCGGACCGACTACGACGTGGTCTGGCAGTCCCGCTCGGGACCCCCGCAGGTGCCGTGGCTGGAACCCGACGTGGCCGACCACCTGGTCACCCTGGCCGGGTCCGGGACCAAGGCGGTGGTGGTCTGCCCGGTGGGCTTCGTCGCCGACCACATCGAGGTCATCTGGGACCTGGACAGCGAACTGGCCGAGGAAGCCGAGCGACTCGGCGTCGCGCTGGCCCGGGCCACCACGCCGAACGCCCAGCCGCGCTACGCCGACCTCGTCCTCGACCTGCTCGACGAGGTGCGCCACAGCCGGCCGCAGGCCAGGGTCGCCGGCCCCGAACCGGTGCCGGGCCGCGGCGCGAGCGTCAACGGCGCGTTCTGCTCTCCCGAATGCGTGGCCAGCGCCGAGGCGGCGGCTAACTCCGCCAGGCCGAGCGCAAGATCGCATCCAGGGCGGCCGCCCGCGCAGTCCTGACCACCGAGGACAGCGGGCGTATCGCCTCGTCGGCGATCCGGGCCTGCAGCGCGGTCGGCAGTCCGGCCGGGCCTGCTCCGGCGCTGACCGACACGATCGCATCGACCTGGGCGGCCGTCGCCAGGGCGCGCACCGCGCGGGCCGGGGCATGGTCGGGGATCCGGTGATGGGAGGTCTCGGCCAGCATCGCGGCGACCAGCGAACGCGGGTCGTCCTCGCCGGCGGCGGCCGGTTCAAGTCCGCGCAGCGTCTCCGCCGCCGAGCGGACGGCACGGCGCAGCGCGTACTCCGCGTCGCCGAGGTCGACCGGATCGGCGCGCGGTGGGTTCTGGAGAGTGTGCGCCGACCAGGCCAGTGCGGTGAACGCCCCGGCGGGGCCGTCGGATTCCAGAGCGGGTACCAGACCCACCGCCCGGCCGTCGGCTCCGCTGACCACCACCGCCTCGCCGGCGTCGAGGGCGTCGCGGGCGAATGCGGTGCCCGGTTCCAGACCGCGCACGTCGCCCGGCACCGGCAGCACCACCGTCACCGGAGACGGCCGCCCGCAGTCGCCCCCCGGTCGCCCGCCGGCGGCCGTGCGCACCGTCTGCAGCAGGGACATCGGGCCGGTGCGGTCGACGTCCGGCCACGGCAGGCCGGTCCGCCCCGCGGCGCTGGCGTCGTACGCGGTGACCGAATGCCCTGCTGCCCAGGCGCTTAGGGCGTCGAGGACGTCGTCCGGGGACGCCTGGCCGGCGAGCCAGGCGTTGGTCCACACCGACAGGGAGACACTCGGGCACCACATGATGGGGGCGAGTGTAGTGGTGTCCCGGACCGGTTCGAGGCCACCGGCAGAGCGGTGCGGGCGTGCGTATCGTGGGGTTATGGTCGCCGCTCTGATCTGGCTGGTGTTCGCCCTCGGGCTGGCCGCCGCCGAGGCGCTGACCGGCGACATGTTCCTTCTCATGCTCAGTGGCGGCGCACTGGCGGCTGCGGGTTCCAGTTGGCTGCTCGGGCTGCCCATCTGGGCCGACGGCGTGGTGTTCGCCGGGGTGTCGGTGCTCCTGTTGGCGTTGGTGCGCCCGTCGCTGCGCCGGCGCCTGGGTGCCGGGCGCGACGCCGAGGAACCGATCAGGGCGCTGGAGGGCCGGCCTGCCGTCGTTCTCGAAGCCGTCAGCCGGCATCAGGGCCGGGTCCGGCTGGACGGCGAGGTGTGGACCGCCAGGCCCTACGCCGAGGACGACGTCTATCAGCCGGGCGAGCAGGTGACGGTGCTGCGCATCGACGGAGCGACCGCGGTGGTGTTGAGGACTCCGTGAGGGGTCGCGAGGAGGCTTGAGGCAATGGACGGAGCAATCGCGGGTCTGATCCTGCTGCTGGTGCTGGTGGCCTTCGCCGCCATCGTGGTCGGGAAGTCGGTGGCCCTGATCCCGCAGGCCGAGGCGGCGGTGATCGAGCGGCTCGGCCGCTACAGCAAGACGGTCTCGGGTCAGCTGACCCTTCTCATCCCGTTCATCGACCGGATCCGGGCCCGGGTGGACCTGCGCGAGCGGGTGGTCTCCTTCCCGCCGCAGCCGGTGATCACCGAGGACAACCTGACGGTCAACATCGACACGGTGGTGTACTTCCAGGTCACCAACCCTCAGGCCGCGGTGTACCAGATCAGCAACTACATCGTCGGCGTCGAGCAGTTGGCCACCACCACGCTGCGCAACGTCGTCGGCGGGATGACCCTGGAGCAGACGCTGACCAGCCGCGACAAGATCAACGCTCAGCTGCGCGGCGTGCTCGACGAGGCCACCAACCGGTGGGGGCTGCGGGTGGCCCGGGTCGAACTGCGCAGCATCGACCCACCGCCGTCGATCCAGGACTCGATGGAGAAGCAGATGCGCGCCGACCGGGAGAAACGCGCGATGATCCTGACCGCGGAGGGCACTCGCGAGGCCTCGATCAAACAGGCCGAGGGACAGAAGCAGGCCCAGATCCTGGCCGCGGAGGGTGCCAAGCAGGCGGCCATCCTCGCCGCCGAGGCCGAGCGGCAGTCGCGGATCCTGCGGGCCCAGGGCGAGCGCGCCGCCTCCTATCTGCAGGCCCAGGGACAGGCCAAGGCCATCGAGAAGACGTTCGCGGCGATCAAGGCCGGCCGGCCCACCCCTGAATTGCTGGCGTACCAGTACCTGCAGACTCTGCCGCAGATGGCCCAGGGCGAGGCCAACAAGGTGTGGCTGGTGCCCAGTGACTTCGGCTCGGCCCTGCAGGGTTTCACCAAACTGCTCGGCGCACCCGGATCCGACGGGGTGTTCCGTTACGAGCCCTCCCCGGTCGATTCCGGCGGTTCCCCGCCCGAGGACGACTCCGCCGAGGTGGCCGACTGGTTCAACACCCGGACCGACCCGGAGATCGCCGAGGCGGTCGCCAGGGCCGAGGCCGAGGCGCGGACGGCGGCGATCCAGCCCGCCGATGTCCCCGGACTAGCCGCCCTTGATCCGGGATCGGTGCCGCCGGTGCCGTCGGCCCTCGTGAATCAGCCCGGCGATGCCCAGGCTGCCGGTACACACCGAGACCAGGATCAGTAGCGGGCTGACGTCGCCGGTCAACGCGTCGCCGAGGATCACCACCGCCGCGGTCCCTGGGCCGACGCCGATCACAGAGGCGCCCGCTGGGCGCCGGCGCTACGGACCGCTCCGAGCACCGGCCGCACAGCCGGGGGCGACATGCCCGTCAACGCCACGGCCCCGCCGGAACCCCCGGCGTGACCGGCTAGCCTGGGATCCGTCGCCGGCGCGGACTCGGGCCCGCCCCGGCCCGACCACAGGAGCTGCCGGTGTCCCCTGCACCCGATCTCGAGTCGGCGCGCGAACGCTGGCGCGGCGCAGTCGCCGGTGTGCTGGCCAAGTCCCGGCCCGAGGCCGCCGGCGTCGCCGAACCCGAACGGCTGCTGGACTCGCCGACCTACGACGGCTTCGCCGTGCACCCGCTCTACACCGCTCTGGACGGGCTGCCGGAGTGGCCACTGCCCGGCGACTGGCCCTTCGTGCGGGGCGCCGACCCCCGGCGGGACGTGCTCTCCGGCTGGAAGGTGGCCGAGCGCTTCCCGAGACCCGGGCAGCCCGTGGCGGAGGCGAACGCCGCGGTGCTCGCCGCACTGGTCGACGGCGTCAGCGCGCTGGACATCCGGGTCGGTCCCGACGGGGTCGCGACGGGTGACCTGGCGCGTCTGCTCGACGGGGTCTATCTCGACCTGGCGCCGGTCATGCTCGACTCCGGGGATCAGTTCGCCGCCGCGGCCGAGGTGATGGTGGAACTGGTGGCGGGTGTCGACGAAGACCGCCGGGCGGCGATCGCGATCGACCTGGGAGCCGATCCGCTGACCGCAGGACTGTCCGGCAGGC
>CAYXOM010000258.1:0-4424 GCA_964466565.1 uncultured Mycobacterium sp. | reverse complement strand
AACACAGGAAGGAACTGGCAAATGATATGAAAGCCATTTATAAAGCAACAGACGAAAAACAGGCTAAGTTAGCTCTGGATATACTGTCTGAGAACTGGGCGGCCGCTGCGTCCGTCGTTCGTCGACGGTCTGCGCAACGAGATCCAGGTCGTGGTGACGGTGATGAGCCTGGATCCCAACGACCTCTACGACGTGCTGGCGATCAACGCCGCCTCTGCCTCCACCCAACTGGCCGGCCTGCCGTTCTCCGGCCCGGTCGGCGCGGTGCGGGTGGCGCTGATCTCGCGACCCGGCGGCGCGAGCCAGTGGGTCGCCTTCCCGACCGTCGAACAACTCGAGGAGGCGGTCTTCGACATGGTCGTCGCCGGGCGAGTCGTCGACGACGGGTCTGCAAAAGGCGACGTCGCGATCATGATGGTCGAGGCCGAGGCCACCGAGAACGTCGTCGAACTCATCGCCGGCGGCGCGCAGGCGCCCACCGAGAGCGTGGTCGCCGAGGGCCTGGAAGCGGCCAAGCCGTTCATTGCCGCGCTGTGTGGGGCCCAGAGCGAACTGGCCGGGCGCGCCGCCAAGGAGACCGCCGACTACCCGGTCTTCCCCGACTACGCCGAGGATGTCTACGCCGCGGTCGCCGAGGTGGCCACCGATCCGCTCGCGGCGGCGCTGACCATCGCCGGCAAGACCGAGCGCAACGACCGAACCGACGAGATCAAGGCCGACGTGCTCGCCCGGGTGGGCGAGCGGTTCGAGGGCCGCGAGAAGGAGATCGGCGCGGCGTTCCGGTCGCTGACCAAGAAACTGGTGCGCCAGCGGATCCTGACCGACCACTTCCGTATCGACGGCCGCGGCATCACCGACATCCGGGCGCTGTCGGCCGAGGTCGCGGTGATCCCGCGGGCGCACGGCAGCGCGTTGTTCGAGCGCGGCGAGACTCAGATCCTGGGCGTCACCACCCTGGACATGGTCAAGATGGCCCAGCAGATCGACTCGCTGGGACCGGAGACCTCCAAGCGCTACATGCACCACTACAACTTTCCGCCGTACTCGACCGGCGAGACCGGCCGGGTGGGTTCGCCGAAGCGCCGCGAGATCGGCCACGGAGCGCTCGCCGAGCGGGCGATCATGCCGGTGCTGCCCAGTGTCGCGGACTTCCCCTACGCCATCCGGCAGGTGTCCGAGGCGCTCGGCTCCAATGGCTCCACCTCGATGGGTTCGGTGTGCGCCTCGACCCTGGCGCTGCTGAACGCCGGCGTGCCGCTGAAGGCCCCGGTCGCCGGCATCGCGATGGGTCTGGTCTCCGACGACGTCGCCGGGGAGCGCAAGTACGTGGCGCTTACCGACATCCTCGGCGCCGAGGACGCCTTCGGCGACATGGACTTCAAGGTCGCCGGCACCAAGGACTTCGTCACCGCGCTGCAACTGGACACCAAGCTCGACGGCATCCCGTCGGCGGTGCTCGCCGGAGCCCTGTCCCAGGCCAAGGAGGCCCGGCTGGCGATCCTGGACGTGATGGCCGAGGCTATCGACGCCCCCGACGAGATGAGCCCGTACGCCCCGCGCGTCACCGCCATCAAGATCCCGATCGACAAGATCGGCGAGGTGATCGGGCCCAAGGGCAAGATGATCAACGCCATCACCGAGGAGACCGGCGCGCAGATCTCGATCGAGGACGACGGCACCGTGTTCGTCGGGGCCACCGACGGCCCCTCGGCCCAGGCCGCGATCGACCGCATCAACGCGATCGCCAACCCGCAACTGCCCAAGCTCGGCGAGCGGTTCCTCGGCACGGTGGTCAAGACCACCGACTTCGGCGCCTTCGTCTCGCTGCTGCCGGGCCGCGACGGCCTGGTGCACATCTCCAAGCTGGGCAGTGGCAAGCGGGTCGCCAAGGTCGAGGACGTCGTCAACGTCGGCGACAAGCTGCGGGTGGAGATCGCCGACATCGACAGCCGCGGCAAGATCTCGCTGATCCTGGTCGCCGAGGACGCCGGCGACGCGCCCGCCGAACCTGGAGTCGCGCCTGCCGATGCCGCCACCGTCGGCAGCTAGGACCCCGGCACGGTCCGCCGCGTTGCGGGCGGGCCGGCCGGTCACGTCCCCGGAGGCGCCGTCCGTCCGGCGCACCGTGCTGCCGGGCGGGCTGCGGGTGGTGACTGAGTTCGTGCCGTCGGTTCGCTCGGCTTCGGTCGGGGTATGGGTCAACGTGGGCTCCCGCGACGAGGGGCCGACGGTGGCCGGGGCGGCGCACTTCCTCGAGCACCTGCTGTTCAAGGCGACTCCCACCCGGGGGTCGGTGGAGATCGCGCAGGCCGTCGACGCCGTCGGGGGTGAACTCAACGCCTTCACCGCCCGCGAGCACACCTGCTACTACGCCCACGTCCTCGACGAGGACCTGGAGCTGGCCGTCGACCTCGTCGCCGACGTCGTCCTCAACGGGGTCTGCGCGGCGAGCGACGTCGAACTCGAACGCGACGTCGTGCTCGAGGAGATCGCAATGCGCGACGACGATCCCGAGGACACCATCGGCGACATGTTCCTCGCGGCGATGTTCGGCGCCCATCCGGTGGGGCGGCCGGTCATCGGCAGTGTGGAATCGGTGTCGGCGATGACCCGCCGCCAACTGCACTCCTTCCACGTCCGGCGCTACATCCCCGAGCGGATGGTCGTCGCGGTGGCCGGCAACGTCGACCACGATCAGGTGGTCGCCCTGGTCGGTGAGTACTTCGGCGACCGGTTGGTCGAGGGTCGCGGCCCGCAGCCGCCCCGCAAAGGGACCGGCAGGGTGCCGGCCCGGCCGGTCCTCCGGCTGGCGCGCAGGGACTGCGAGCAGACCCATCTGGCTCTCGGCGTGCCGATCCCGGGCCGGCACTGGCGGCATCGCTGGGCGCTGGCGGTGCTCAACGCCGCGCTCGGCGGTGGTCTGAGCTCCCGGCTGTTCCAGCAGGTCCGCGAGACCCGTGGACTGGCCTACTCGGTGTACTCGACGCTGGACACCTTCTCCGACAGCGGTGCCTTCTCGGTCTACGCCGCATGCCTGCCGGAGCGTTTCGCCGAGGTGGCCGCGGTGACCACCGACGTGCTCGCCGACGTCGCCCGCGACGGGATCACCGAGGCCGAGTGCAGGATCGCCAAGGGCTCCCTGCGCGGTGGTCTGGTCCTCGGTTTGGAGGATTCGGCGTCGCGGATGAACCGGATCGGGCACAGCGAGATCAACCACGGCGAGTACCGCAGCGTGGCCACCACGTTGGCGCGCATCGAGTCGGTCACCCTCGAGGAGGTCAACGCGGTGGCCCGCACGGTGCTCTGCGGCTCCTATGGCGGGGCGGTGCTCGGGCCGGGGGTCTCGCGCCGCTCCCTGCCGCACAGCCTGCGCGGGATGCGGGCCTGACCCGGAGGCCCTCAGGTCAGCAAGCCGGCCGGATCGGTGTAGGGCAGTCCCAGGCCGCAGGCCACCTGCTCATTGAGCAAATGGCCGTCATGCGTCGAAAGGCCCTCTGCCAGAGCCGGATCCGCCAGGCAGGCGTCCTGCCACCCCTTGTCGGCCAGAGCGGCCACATACGGCAGGGTGGCGTTGGTCAGCGAGAAGGTGGAGGTGCGCGGCACCGCACCGGGCATGTTGGCCACGCAGTAGAACACCGCGTCGTGCACACCGAAGGTCGGCTCGTCGTGGGTGGTCGGGCGGGAGTCCTCGAAACAGCCGCCCTGGTCGATGGCGATGTCCACCAGGACCGCGCCCGGCTTCATCGCGGCGACATGGGCGTTGGTGACGAGCTTGGGGGCCTTGGCGCCGGGCACCAGTACCGCACCGATCACCAGGTCGGCCTGAAGCACCGCGGTCTCCAGGTCCAGGCGGGAGGAATAGCGGGTGGCGATCCGGCCGCCGAACTCGGCGTCGAGTTCGCGCAGGCGGTTGACGCTGACGTCGAAGATCGTCACCGCGGCGCCCATTCCGCTGGCCACCCGCGCACCGTTGTAGCCGGCGACGCCGCCGCCGATCACCACCACCTCCGCCGGAGCGACGCCCGGAACGCCGCCCATCAGCACGCCCCGCCCGCCCTCGCTGCGGAGCAGGTGGTAGGCCCCCACCTGGGCGGAGAGCCGGCCGGCGACCTCGCTCATCGGGGCCAGCAACGGGAGGTGCCCGTCGGGGGTCTGGACGGTCTCGTAGGCGATCGAGGTGACGCCCGAGGCCAGCAGGGCGTCGGTGCAGGCCCGCGAGGCGGCCAGGTGCAGATAGGTGAACAGCACCTGGCCACGGCGCAGCAGGTTGTACTCGGGTTCGACGGGTTCCTTGACCTTGAGCAGCAGATCGGCCTTCGCCCACACCTCCTCGGCCGAACCGGCCAGTTGCGCCCCGGCCGCGGCGAAGTCGGCGTCGGGGATCGCCGAACCCTCGCCGGCGCCGCTCTCGATGAGGACCTGGT
>CAYXOM010000257.1:0-11011 GCA_964466565.1 uncultured Mycobacterium sp. | reverse complement strand
CCACAGGGGCCGCCGTACCAGCGTGCTGAGCATCAGCGCGCTCACGCCCCGGTGGGCCGGGACGTCCATGGTGGCACGCTGGCGCACCACGATCCCGATGGCGGTGAACACCGAACCCGCTAGAGCGGCCGCAACCACGAGCGCCTTCTCCAGCAACGCCGCCCCTCTCGATTCAGCCGGTGTCTCCGTTGAATCTAGGTCACCGCCCGCCCTGCCGATCGCGCCCGAGGCTTCTACGATCATCGGGTGACCGACCAGGACGCCGTCGCCGCGCGCCGGGCCATCGCCGATTCCCTGCTGGCCGCCCTCGAGCGCCGCCACGACGTACTCGAGGCCATCGTCGGCGCCACCGACCGGGCCGCGGCGGTGGACGCGATCACGACACTGCTCGGGATTCCCCGGGTGGGTGCGGAGGCGGTTCTGGGGATGTCGTTCGGCCAGCTGACCGGGGAGGCGCGGCGTGGAATCGCCGCCGAACTGGAAGACCTCAACAGTCGGCTGAGCTTCGCCGCGGGGGAGCGGACCGCCAGTGTCGACGAAACGCTGCGCCTACAGCCGTTCGCGACCGAGTCCGACCGTGACATCTTCGCGGCCCGCACCGAGGACATCGGCGCGGCCGGGGACGGGTCGGGCGCGCCGGCCGGAGACCTCGACGAGGAGATCGATTCGGCCGCCCAGCGGGTGCGTGCCGAGGAATCGGCCTGGTTCGTCGCGTTCGACGGCCAGCACAAGGTCGGCATGGTGTTCGGCGACCTGGTCGAGGGTGAGGTCAACGTCCGGATCTGGATCCATCCGCAGCATCGCGGCCGGGGCTACGGAACCGCCGCGCTGCGCCGGTCCCGATCGGAGATGGCGGCGTTCTTCCCGGCGGTGCCGCTGGTGATCCGCGCGCCCGGCGCCCGCCGCTGAGTACGCCCGCCACCGGGCGCCCGCACCGCCGGTGCGTACTCTAAAAGCCGATGAGTGCGCGGGCAGGAATCCTGGTCACCGGTACCGAGGTGCTGACCGGCAGGGTCACCGACCGCAACGGCCCGTGGCTGGCCGACCGCTTACTGGAACTCGGCGTCGAACTGGCCCACATCACCATTTGCGGCGACCGGCCCGCCGACATCACCGCCCAGTTGAGGTTCCTTCGCTCCGAGGGGGTGAACCTGATCGTCACGACCGGTGGTCTGGGGCCGACCGCCGACGACATGACCGTGCAGACCGTAGCCGAATTCTGCGGCCGGGAACTGGTTCTCGACACCGCGATGGAGGCCAGGATCGCCGCGATCGTACAGACGTGGATGGCCCGTTTCCCCGACATCGACACAACGTCGGTGCAGGCCGCGAACCGCAAACAGGCGATGGTTCCCGCCGGCGCGGAGGTCCTCGACCCCATCGGCACCGCCCCCGGCGTGGTGGTGGGCGGAGCCCCGGCGGTGGTGGTGCTGCCCGGACCGCCCAGGGAACTGCAGGCGATGTGGCCGGCCGCGGTCGCCTCCGAGGCCTTCGCTGCCGCGACCGCCGGTCGCACGGTCTATCACCAGCAGACGGTGCGGATGTTCGGTCTGGCCGAGTCGGCGCTGGCCGAGACCCTTCGGCAGGCCGAACACATCGACGGCTTCGCGGCGTTGGAGATCACCACCTGCCTGCGCCGCGGGGAACTGGAGATGGTCACCCGGTACGAGCCCGACGCCGCCGGCGCCTACGAGCAGTTGACCGCGATGGTCCGGGAACGCCACGGGGCGACGATGTTCTCCGAGGATGGATCGACGGTCGACGACCAGGTCGCCGCCCTGCTGGCAGGCCGGCGCGTCGCGACCGCGGAGTCCTGCACGGCGGGACTTCTGGCGGCCCGGTTGACCGACCGGCCGGGGTCCTCGGCCTATGTGGCAGGCGGGGTGGTGGCGTATGCGAACGAGGCGAAGACCGAACTGCTCGGCGTGCCGCCGGAGCTGATCGCCCAGCACGGGGCGGTGTCCGCGGAGGTGGCCGCGGCCATGGCGGCCGGGGCCCTCGGCAGGCTGGGGGCCGACACCGCGGTGGCCGTCACCGGGGTGGCCGGGCCGGGCGGCGGCACCGCGGACAAACCGGTGGGCACGGTGTGGTTCGCGGTGATGTTGTCCGGTCAGACCCCGCTGACCCGGCGGGTCGCCGTGCCGGGGGAGCGGTCCGACGTCAGGGACCGGTCCACCACGGTGGCGATGCATCTGCTGCGACGGGCGCTGACCGGCTGAGGCCGCCGGGCCCGGCCGCGCAGGATTTGCCGGGCCCTGCCGCGTAGGGTGGCGGCGATGAGCCGCATCGGCAACCTGTTCGGCCCGGATTACACCTTCCTCGGGGTACCGGCGGCCGATCTGGAGGAACCCGCGAGCTATTCGGGGGCCGACGTCGTCATCGTCGGAGCGCCCTTCGACGGCGGTACCTCCTACCGCTCGGGAGCGCGGTTCGGGCCACGAGCGATCCGGGCCACCGACTACCTCGCACACGACGGTTCGCGGCCGTCCCTGGCGCTGCGCACCGACGGACTCCGGGACCTCGGCGTCGTCGACGTCGGCGATCTGGAGATCTACGCCGGGGACATCGAGCGCTCCCTCGGGCAGATCCGGGAGGCGGTCGCCGCGATTGCGGCGGCGGGTCCGATCCCGGTGGTTCTGGGCGGCGACCACTCGATCACCTACTCCGACGCCTCGGGCCTGGCCGACGTCTTGGGGCAGGGGCGGGTCTCGCTGATCCATTTCGACGCCCATGCCGACACCGGAGACATCGAGTTCGGCTCGCTGTGGGGACACGGGCAGCCCATGCGCCGGCTCATCGAGTCCGGCGCGGTGCGCGGAGACAGATTCCTGCAGATCGGGCTGCGTGGTTACTGGCCGGGGCCGGAAACGCTGGAGTGGATGGCGCGCCAGGGGATGCGCTCCTACGAGATGACCGAAATCGTCCATCGCGGTCTCGGCGAGTGCCTGTCCGAAGCCTTCGCGATCGCCACCGACGACTGCGACGGGGTGTTCCTGTCGGTCGACATCGATGTCTGCGACCCCGGGCACGCACCCGGAACCGGCACACCCGAGCCCGGCGGACTCTCGGCCCGCCAGTTGCTCGACGCGGTGCGGCGGATCTGTCTGGAACTGCCGGTGGTCGGTATCGACGTGGTCGAGGTAGCGCCACCCTACGACCATGCCGACATCACTGCGGCCCTGGCCAATCGGGTTGTGCTGGAGGCGCTTTCCGCCATCGCCCGGAGGCGGTACGACGCAGCCAACGGGACCCGGTGGGACCCGGCTCGGCCGCTGTTGGACGGCCGGGTGGCCCCGGTGCCCAAGGGGCCCATGCGGGGTCATCCGCACTGATGGTTCGAGTGCGGTCACACACACTGGTCATAATGCTCGCCGCTGCCCTCGACAGTGTGCTGCCAGCGGGTTCCCGCGTCGGCCATCCTCGCACCCCGGCAACTCACGGCCGGATCACCATGGTCAGCTCGTCGCCGTCGCGCTCCACCGCCATCCCGGCCCGCCGCGCGATCGCCGCCACCGCGGCGGCGTCGTCGGCCTCGGCCCGGGCAGTCGCAAGTTCGCGGGCCAGTCTGCCCTTGTGCGCCTTGTTGAAATGGCTCACCGTCGATCGGCGTCCGTCGGATCGTTCGGCGATGACGGCGACGCGCACGGCGCCGGGAACCCGGCCCAGGCCCGCGTACGCGCCGGAGCGCAGGTCCACGATCAGTTCCCGGGCGGCGATCTCGGCGAGCACCGGTTCGAGCAGCGGCCGCCAGCGACGGGCCAGACCCGGGCTGCCGGGCAGAGAGGAACCCGCCGAGAGCCGGTAGGCGGGAATCAGGTCGTCGGCGCGCAGGATCCCGAACAGGGCCGACCCCACCCCGAGCCGGGCCCGGGCCCGGGTTGCCGCCGCGCCGCGCAGCGATCCGGCGTCCAGCGCGTCGTAGAGGACGCCGGTGTAGCGCCGGATCGCCGGCAGGGTCGGTGCGGTGCGTAGCGCGGCGTTGCGCGCGATCTCGCCCTCCTGGGCCGCCGAGATTCCCAAAGCCCGTCTGCTGGCCGGCGCGTCTGCGGCGAGGCGAACGAGTTCGTCGACGAGTTCTGCCCGCAACGGACCCAGCTCGGGTGCGGTCAGCCCGGCCAGGTCCAGCCGAGGACCGTCGCCGCCGGCCTGCTTGGTCTCCGACGGGGGCAGGAGGACGAGGACCATCGGGTCAGTAGGGCGGCAGCTGCCCGTTGCCGGACCGGCCGGCCAGCCCGTTCAGAACGTCGAGTTGGTGGCGGAGTTGAAGTTGGGACAGCCAGGGTGGGGACTGAGCGGGCGGCGGGCCGCCGGTCAGTGCCCACGGCTGGCATCCGTCGGTCTTGAAGGCGACGTCGCTCGCCTCGATCAGCACGGTCTGCGGCTGCTTGGTCAGCGCGTTGTTCAGCGTGGTGTCCTGCGCCCCGATGCGGCGCCAGTAGCAGGTGCCGCCGTCGCGGGGGCCCGCCGAGGCGTAGACGCCGGGAGCGAGGACGGAGCCGATCGGATAGGTGCCGTCGGCCTCGATCACCGATTGCGGCACGGCCAACGGACCCGGGGGTGGTCCGGGGGGATTCGGCAGGGCCGGATCCGGGTCGGCCTGCGCCGTCCCGGGGGGACTCAGCAGCGCGCCGAGCACGCACCCGGCGGCGGCGAGAAGTCGGATCCAGACGGCGGCGCCCACGGGCGCAACCCTACTCCCGCCCCGGTGTCAGGCGGTCCGGCCCAGCAGGGCGAGCATCCGGCGCCGACGGGCCCCGATCGCGTCGTCGAAGGCGTGTTCGGCGGCGGCGACCGACTCGACCAGTGGCAGCGGTCGGCCTGCGATCCGGCGCAGGACCGCAGGACCTGCCACCAGCGCCCATGACACCCGGGCGCGGGCGCAGTGCTCGACGAGCGCATCGATGATGCCGACGGCCGACGCGCTGAAGGCGCTCACCGCCCCCAGGTCGAGGACGAACGGTCCGTCGTCGGCAATCATCCGGGTGACGTGCTCGGCGGCCCAGTCGACGTTGGCTGCGCCGAGGCGGCCGGTGATCGCCACGACCGTGGCGGTGTGCCTGCGCTGGGCCCGCAGATGAGCGCCGTGGTGTTCCATCGCCGGGTCGCCGTAGCGAGAGGTGAAACTGGTCATCGCGTTCCTCCGGGTCGGTGGACTCTCACCCGATGGGCTGTACCTCCGACGCTATCCCGGCATCGCGCACGGTGGTCTAAATCTCCCGTGAGAAAACGCTGCCCCGCCCCCGCCGCGGTCGCGCGGCGCGCCGGCCCCACCTAGGCTCACCGGTGTCTGAGACCGACATCGATACCGAGTGCCCCCGTTTACGCGGAAAAGTCAGCGATATGCCCGAGATCTCACGCCGCGCGGTTCTGAAGACCGGCGCGCTTCTTGCCGCGGCGGCCGCGTCGTCGGCCGCATGCTCCGCCGGACGCACTGCCTCCCCGACGGCGGCGTGGCCTGCCGCCGAGAAGTGGCGGGCGCTCGGAGAGGAGGTTGGCGGGAGGCTGATCACCACGTCCCTGCCGTGGGTGGACGCCAAGCCCGAGATCTTCGAGTTGCTCAAGAACCCGTTCTGGAACGAGGAGCAGCCCGGAGCGCTGCAGTCGACGGGCTGGCACGAGGCATGGACGGCCGTCGCGTCCCCCTACGCCGTTCGGGCGCAGCAGACCGCCGATATCGTCGCGGCGGTCAACTTCGCCCGCGAGAACGGCGTCAAGCTTGTCGTCAAAGGAACCGGGCACGACTATCTGGGGCGAAACTGCGCTCCCGATTCGTTGCTCGTATGGACCCATGCGATGCGCAACATCACGATGCACGACGCGTTCGTCCCGGCCGGGGCGCCGCCCGGCACCGCTCCCGTGCAGGCGATGACGGTCCAGGCGGGCACCCGGTGGCTGGAGGCCTATCGGGCCGCCACCCTCGCCGGCCGTTTCGTCGCGGGCGGGGGCTGTACCAGCGTGGGCGCCTGTGGCGGGTTCACCTTCGGCAGCGGCTTCGGCCCCTTCGCCAAGCGTTACGGCACCGGTTCGGGCGGAATCGTGCAGGCCGAGATCGTCACCGCCGACGGCGAGGTCCGCACGGTGAACGAATTCTCCGAGCCGGATCTCTTCTTCGGGATACGCGGGGGCGGGGGCGGTACCTTCGGCATCGTCAGCCGGGTCACGTTGCTGACCCACCCCATTCCCTCCACCGTGGGTGTCGTCACCGGGTCGATCACCGCGGGCAGCGATGGCGCCTACCGTGACCTGGTCGAGCGGTTCGTCGAGTTCTATCCCGCCGCGTTGGACACTTGGCACTGGGGTGAGTCGGTGGCGTTCGGCCCCGACAATGAGTTGGGCTTCCGGCTGACTTTCCTCGACCTGCCCGAAGCCGAGGGCCGTGCCGTCGTCGAGCGGTTCGCGAGCCAGTTCCGCGCCCGGCCTGACGAATACACCGTCGATCCGGCATTTCAGTTCCTGGAGTTCGAGAATCTGTGGAACCCGGACTACTGGGATGCAGTGGATCCCGAGTTCATCACCCGGGACCCGCGGGTCGAGGCCCCGGAATACCAATTCTGGTGGAGCGGCAACCAGGGCGAGCTCGGAGCCTTCTGGAGCGGCTACCAGTCGCGGTGGATCCCCACCGCTTTGATGCGCAGCGACCCGGGGCGGCTCGCCGAGGCCCTCTACCAGGCGTCCCGACTTCGGCCGTTCATCTTCCAGATCAACAAGGGTCTCAGCGGGGAGCATCCCGAGGCCCGGGCCCGCGATGAGAAGACAGCCCTGCACCCGGGGTGTTTCGAGGCGGCGGCCCTGGTGATCATGGCCTCGGCCCAGCAGTACCGCTACCCCGGCGTCGCCGGGCGCGAACCGAGCGCGCAGGTGGCCCGGGAGGCGGGCGACCAGATCAACAGCGCCATGGCACTGATCAAGGACGTGACCCCGGGGGCCGGCACGTATTCCACCGAGGCTGACTTCTTCCTCGAGGACTGGCAGCAGAATCAGTGGGGATCGAAGTATCCCCGTCTGCTCGACGTCAAGCGCACCTACGATCCCGACAACCTCTTCCGGGTTCACCACGGGGTGGGCAGCGAGGATTTGTGATCGGCCAGTCCGCATGTCCGGTGCGGTTATTACGCAATTCTGACCCGGAGGCACCAGGTTGGCACCCGCTCCGAAGTACCCATACCCTCGCAGGATCGTCGCCGACGACTTCCAGTTCGCCCGAAAGGTAGCTATTACAATGCCGACAATGGCTCTGAACAGGGCTTTCGCTGTGCTGCTCGCTGTGCTGGGTCTGACATTCGCGGTTGCCAACCCGGCGCCGGCAGCGGCGGCGGACCTGAATTTCAGCGGGACCACCCTCAGCGGCGGGACCTTCGACGGTTCCAGCCTGCAGGGCAAACCGGCAGTGCTGTGGTTCTGGACGCCGTGGTGCCCGTTCTGCAACGCCGAGGCCCCGAGTGTCAGCGCGGTGGCCGCGGCCAACCCGGCTGTCACCTTCGTGGGGGTGTCCACCCGCGCCGACGTCGGCGCCATGCAGGATTTCGTGTCGAAGTACAACCTGAACTTCACCAACATCAACGACGCGAGCGGCGCGATCTGGGCCAACTTCGGCGTGCCCTGGCAGCCGGCCTATGTGTTCATCCAGCCGGACGGTTCCTCGACGTTCGTCAACAACCCCACCTCGGCGATGTCGCAGCAGGAACTCACCGACCGGGTGCGCGCGCTGACCTCCTGACCGCCCGGCGGTGAACAGCGACCTCGCCGGCCTGGCCCTCGCCGCCGGGATGGTGGCGGCATTCAACCCGTGCGGGTTCGCGATGCTGCCCGCCTACCTGACCCTGGTCGTCGACCGCGCCGGAAGTGGGCAGCGGGCCGCGGTGGGCCGCGCACTGGCCGCGACCGCGGTGATGGCGCTGGGGTTCCTCACCGTCTTCGGACTGTTCGGGCTGCTCACCGTCTCGGTGGCCTCGACTGTGCAGCGTTACCTGCCCTACGTGACCGTGCTGGTCGGAGTGGCGCTGGTGGCACTGGGCGGCTGGCTGCTCAGCGGGCGGGATCTGGCCGTGCGGCCGCTGCCCGGCGCCTCGCGCTGGGCGCCGGGGCGCGGGCTGGGGTCGATGTACGGGTACGGGGTGGGGTACGCGATCGCGTCGCTGTCGTGCACCGTCGGCCCGTTCCTCGCGGTCACCGGCAGCAGCCTGCAACGCGGCTCCGCGCCGGGCACCGTGGTGGTCTACGCCGCCTACGCCGCGGGTATCGCCCTGGTGGTGGGGGTGCTGGCGGTCGCGGTGGCGCTGGCCAGCAGTGCGGTCGTGGACCGGATGCGCCGGGTGCTGCCGCACGTCAACCGGATCAGCGGGGCGATCATGGTCGCGGTCGGCCTCTACGTCGCCTACTACGGGTGGTTCGAGCTGCGACTGTTCGGCGGCGGCAGCGCCGCCGACCCGGTGATCGCCGCGGCCGGGCGGGTCCAGGGGGTGCTGGCCTCCTGGGTCTACACCGGCGGGGCGTGGCCGTGGCTGATCGGGCTGGCGGTGCTCGCGGCGGGGGCGGGTGCGGGCCGGGTGTGGCGGCGACGGCGGGCCCGCCGGGTCAGCGGGGTGTGACGCCGCGGGGTCATGCGACGTCCGGCGCCGACGGCGCCGGGTCGGCGTCGGCCAGTCGTACGACGCCGGATTCCCCGTCGAGAACCACCAGGTCGCCGGTGGCGAAGACCCGGGTCCCGACGCGGGTGTTCACCACCGCCGGCAGCCCGTACTCGCGCGCCACCACCGCGCCATGGGAGACCGCGCTTCCGATGTCGGTGACCAGGCCGGCGATCAGGCTGAAGTAGGGGGTCCACCCGACGTCGGTGATGGGTGCGATGAGAATCTCCCCGCGCTGCAGTGCGGCGGCGTCGTCGAGGGTGCGCACGACACGGGCGACACCGGTGACGCGGCCGCGGCTGACCGGGGCCCCGCGAACCACCCCGTCTGATTCGCCGACGGCCGGCGCATCGAGGTCGAGTCGCCGCGGTTCGCCCTGGAAGACATCGGGGAATTGGTAGCGCTCCTGCTGCGCTAAGGCCTCCCGGCGGGCCAGCGCCGACGCCACAAGGGCCGTCTCGCGGTCCCGGGCCAGCCGCCCGAGTTCGTCGTGGGTGAGGAAGAAGACCGCGTCGGTGTCGGGGAGCAGGCCCTCCGACACCAGCAGGCCCGCCAGGGCACGGTAGGCCCCCTTGAACCGCGCGGTGACCGCGACGAGCCCGGATTTCGTCTCTTCGCGCGAGCGGACCGCCCGTCGCGCGAACGCGGCCAGGACCCGGACGGCGCGGCCGGCTCCGGCGGTGTCGGCCGTCGGGGCGGTTCGGGCGCCCTGCGCGCCGCGCTGGCGCAGTGCGACCTGCAGCGACCGGATCACCGGCAGCGGATCCGCACTCCACTCCGGCTGGCGCAGTTCGAGTTCCTTGATGGCGCGATGGCCGTGCGCTCGCAGGTAGCGCTCGAACTCCGTGCGGGCCTCGCCGGCACCCGGTGACCGGATCCAGGCGAGGGCCGCCTCCGGATCGGCCAGGGTGAAGCGTTCGTCGCCGTCGGGGCTGGCGGTGATGTGGCACGCGATGCGTTCGGCCCCGGCGATGACGTCGGCGCTCTCGACGCCCTCGGCCCCGGCGAGCAAGGCGGCCACCCTCGCATGGTCGGACTGGGAGGGCTCCCGGCCGCCAGCGATCACCCCGAGCAGGGTCGGGGTGAGGACGCCGGAACCGGCCGAGGAGATCAGGTGATAGTGCATCGCGTCGTAGATGGCCGGGAAGCGCCGGTCGATCTCCTGCCACGCGGCCGCGGCGGTCGTGTGCTCGGCGAAGTTCAGTTCGGCGAGCAGACGTCGCATCCGGCGGCGCGCCGCGGGTTGGCTGAGTAGGTATCCGGCGTACCGGAGGCCGTTGGCCGTGCGGCGCAGGCGCCCCGGGGGCGTCCCGCCCCGGATGGCGAACTCGGTGACGGGACGCCCGCACACCGACAGCGCCAGTTGCTCGGCGCTGGAGCCCAGCGCGTGCGTGGCGGTCTCGCTCATGGTGCTCAGGTTGAGGAAGAGGTGCCCCGAGTGCATGATCAGGAACCGCATCTGGGGCAGCACCGCGTCCTGGATGCCGACCTGCACGTGCATCATCTGCATTCCGACGTCGATACCGCGCGCGGTGAAGGAGTAGGACAGCGGGGTGCAGGCACCCGGGAACATCTCACCGACGTTGCACCGGGTGAAGACGTGGCTGGGGTCGGTGATCGGGGTGTCGAGTTCGTTGGGATCGGGCGGCAGGTGGGTGATCGGACGCGCCTGCAGCCAGTGGACCTCGCCGTCGCCGTCGACCGCCCATTCCAGATCCAGCGGGTGGCCTTCGGAGGCTTCGGCGGCCAGTGCCGCGGCCAGCAGTTTGCGGCGGAGGTCCTCGGCGAGAATCGTTGCCGTGCCGTCGATCCGGGACTCCAGTGTGTTTCCGCGGCGGTCCAGGACATAGTGATCGGGGGAGGCATGCCCGCTGACCAGTGCCTCGCCCAGGCCTCGCACCGCATCCACGACGACGCGATCCCGCCGACCGGTGACCGGGTCCGCGGTGAAGAGCACCCCGGCACTCGAGGCGGGCACCATGGCCTGGACGACCACCGACATCGCCGGTCCGGCGGCCCCGGGTCCGGTCTGCCGGCGGTAGGCCGCCGCCCGGTTGTTGTGCAGCGAGGCCAGGCAGGTGTCAATCGCCGCGCGCAGGGCGTCGATTCCGGTGACGTCGAGGACTGTCTCGTACTGGCCGGCGAAGCTTGCGTCGGCGGAGTCCTCCCCAAGCGCCGAGGAGCGCACCGCCACCGCCGTGCCGCCCAGTTGCGCATAGCGGTCGGCGAGATCCTCCGGCAGGTTGCCGGGTGTGGCCCCGACGATCACGAATGCCCGGGGCACCGGTAAGCCGAGCCTGACCAGCTTGGCCAGGCCTTCGGCCTTCCCGCCGACCGGCGAGTCGCCGAGTTCGTCGAGGGTCAGGATGGTCGGTGCGCTCATC
>CAYXOM010000256.1:0-2859 GCA_964466565.1 uncultured Mycobacterium sp. | reverse complement strand
GTATTGGAAGGGCTCGCCCGCGGTGAAGTCCGGCAAGGCCCGACACCCCTGGCCGGGCCGCCGGCCGCCGCGCGCCTCGCAGTGGGTTCCGGTGTACGGGGCGTCCTCGGTACTGCTGGCCGGCCTGCCACTGGTCGCGCTCGGCGCGGGGCTGGCCGTCCTGGCCCTCGGTGCCCGCGGCAGCACGACGCTGGCCGCGGCGGTGCGCGGCGCGGCGGTGTGGATCCCCGCTGCCACCCTGACCGCCATGACGGCCTACGCCGTGCTGACCGTGCTCGGCGTGCGGATCCTGTCGATCGGCATGCGCGAGGGCTACCACCCGGTGCGCAGCCGGGTCGGCTGGCAGGTCTGGGCGACCGAACGGCTGATGGACGCTGCCCGCAACTACCTGTTCCCGCTCTACGCCAGCCTGCTGACGCCGGTGTGGCTGCGCATGCTCGGGGCCAGCGTCGGGCGCAACACCGAGATCTCGACGGCGCTGATGACCCCGAAGTTCACCGTCATCGAGGACGGCGCCTTCCTCGCCGACGACGCCATGGTCGCCTCCTACGAACTCGGCGGCGGCTGGATCCACGTCGCCCGGGCCGTCGTCGGCAAGCGCGCCTTCCTCGGCAACTCCGGGATCACCCAGCCCGGGCGCCGGGTTCCCGACGACGGTCTGGTCGCGGTGCTGTCGGCCACGCCCCACAAGGCCAAGAGGGGCTCCTCGTGGCTGGGCAGCCCCCCGATCCGGTTGCGCCGCAACCCCGACAAGGCCGACGCGGCGGTGACCTTCCACCCGCCGCCCGGACGCCGGGCGATGCGGGCGCTGGTGGAGACGTTCCGGCTGATACCGGTGATGGTGACCTTCGCCCTGGCCGTGGCGATGCTGGCGGGCCTGCAGGCCATGGTCCTGCGGGGCGGCTACGGCCTCGCCGCGCTGGGCGGCGGGCTGCTGCTGCTGCTCATCGGTGTGGTGGCCGGGACCATCTCAGCGGCGGCCAAGTGGATCGTGGTGGGTCGCATCCGGGCCGGCGAGCACCCGCTGTGGTCGCCCTTCGTCTGGCTCAACGAGGTGTCGGACACCTTCGTGGAGATGGTCGCCGCACCCTGGTTCGCCCGAGGCGCCGCCGGGACCCCGGTGATGAACCTGTGGCTGCGGGCGCTGGGCGCGCGGATCGGCCGGGGCGCGTGGTGCGAGACCTACTGGCTGCCGGAGGCCGATCTGGTGAGCCTCGGAGACGGCAGCACCGTCAATCGGGGCTGCGTGGTGCAGACCCATCTGTTCCACGACCGGATCATGCGGATGGACACCGTCACCCTCGAAGCGGGCGCCACCCTGGGGCCGCACTGCGTGGCCCTGCCGGCCTCGCTGATCGGCACCGGGGCCACGGTCGGGCCGGCCTCGCTGGTGATGCGCGGCGACGAGGTTCCCCCCGGGACGCGGTGGCAGGGGAACCCCATCAGGGCCTGGCACCCCCGACGGCGCAGATCCGCACCGGCGCAACGGATCCCGAGCGCATCAGGGACACCGGCGTGAAGCGCCCACCGGCCGCCCCCGGCGCCGTCGACCCGTACCTTCCGGACAGCGGCAACCACGGCTACGCGGTCTCCCGATACGAACTGGACCTGGACTACTCGGTGGCCAGCAACCGGCTCAGCGGCACCGCCACCGTGATCGCCGTCTGCCTGACCCGGGTGACGGACTTCACCCTCGACCTGTCCGACAACCTGCGGGTCAGCAAGGTCAGCGTGAACGGAACCCGCCCGGCGCACTACGGGGTCTCCGGCGGCAAACTGCGCCTCCGGCTCGCTACCCCGCTCGACGCCGGTGACGGCCTGGTCGTCGTGATCCGCTACGGCGGCACGCCGCGACCCGCCCGGACCCTCTGGGGCGAGGTCGGTTTCGAGGAGTTGGCCGACGGGGTGCTGGTGGCCGGACAGCCCAACGGATCGCCGACCTGGTTTCCCTGCGACGACCATCCCCGGGCCAAGGCGAGCTTCGGCATCCGGGTCCGTGCCGACAGCCCCTACCGGGTCCTCGCCAACGGCGAACTGGTGGCCCGGCGGGTGCGGGCGGCGACCACGGAGTGGACCTACGAGCAGCCCGAGCCGACCTCGACCTACCTGGTCAGCCTGCAGATCGGCCGTTACGACGCGGACTGGCTGACCGGGTCGGTGGTGCCCGTCCAGGCGGTGACGCCGAGTCGGCTGCGGGCGAATTTCGACACCGACTTCGGCCGCCAGCCGCAGATGCTGGACCTGTTCACCGCGTTGTTCGGGCCGTACCCGACCGGCGCCGGGTACACGGTGGTGGTGACCGACGACGAGCTGGAGATTCCCCTCGAGGCGCAGGGGATGTCGATCTTCGGCGCCAATCACTGCGACGGGTCGGGGTCACATGAGCGCCTGGTCGCCCACGAACTCGCCCACCAGTGGTTCGGCAACAGCGTGACCGCACGTCGGTGGCGCGACATCTGGCTGCACGAGGGTTTCGCCTGTTACGCGGAGTGGCTGTGGTCGGAGCACTCCGGCGGCCCGACGGCCGCCGAACTGGCCGTGCGGCACCACCGGGTGCTCGCCGCGGCCCCCCAGGATCTTGTCCTGGCCGACCCCGGGCCGGCCGACATGTTCGACGACCGGGTCTACAAGCGGGGCGCGCTGACCCTGCACGCACTGCGACGGCTGATCGGCGACGAGCGGTTCTTCGACCTGCTGCGGGAGTGGACCTCCCGCCACCGGCACGCCAGCGTGGTGACCGAGGACTTCCCCGCGCTGGCCGCCGACTACGCCGACGAACCGCTGCAACCGCTGTGGGACGCCTGGCTCTACACCGCAGCGGGGCCGCCGCCGTGACCGACGCCGGCGCGGCGACGGGCC
>CAYXOM010000255.1:0-21136 GCA_964466565.1 uncultured Mycobacterium sp. | reverse complement strand
TGCCGAGATCACCGGCCGTTTCACCGCCACCGCCGCCGGCGCGGTCTGCCTCGGGGCGGTGCTGTTCGTCGTTCTCACCGCCCGTCCCGACGATCGCGGCATCATCGACCCCGCCGCGTTCCGCGCCCACCGACTCGCCGAACGGGTGGCGCCGGTGTGGGCGCTGGTCGCGGCCGCGATGGTCGCGATCCAGGCCGCCGCGGACGCCGGGGTGACACCGGCCCGGTTACTCGGCGAAGGCGGACTGCTGCCCGCCCTGGGCGCTTCCGAGGCCGCCCGGGGCTGGTTGGCCGCCGCGGTCTGCGCCACCGTGACGGCGATCGCGTTGCGCTGGACCCTGCGCTGGGAATGGCATGTGCCGGTGGCGATTCCGGCGGCGGTGGGAGTGCTGGCCGTTCCGGTCACCGGCAACGCCGGGCAGGGACCCGACCATGACTACGCGACCAGTGCGGTGATCGTGTTCGCCCTGGCGCTGGCCGTGCTGACCGGGTTGACGGTGAGCGCGACGGTGGCGCCCCCCGGCGAGCACCTGCGCCGTCGGGTCCGGGTCGCCACCGTTGCCGCCGCCGCAGTGGCGCTGGTGTACGGCACCCTGCTGGCGGCGCTGCTGGCCGGGGCCGACGGACTGCTGAACACCGGATACGGGCGGCTGGCGCTGCTGGCCGGGGCCGCCCTGCTCGCTGTCCTGGCACTGGGCGTCGCCGCACTGCGCGGCGAACGCGACAGCGCCGCCGCCCGCACCGGTGCCGTCGTCGCCGCGCTGACCGCCGTGGCCGCCGTCTCGGCGATGGGCGTGCAGGCGGCGCCGCGCCTGCTGGCCCGCGTACCCAGCGTCTTCGACGTCATGCTCGGCTACGAGTTGCCCGGACCGCCGACGGCGCTCCGACTGGCGACCTTCTGGCGATTCGACACCTTTCTGGGGGTGGCGGCGCTGGCACTGGCCGGCGCCTACGTCGTCGCCGTGGTGCGGTTGCGCCGGCGCGGGGACACCTGGTCACGGGGGCGGCTGATCTCCTGGCTGACAGGCTGCGCCGGACTGGTGCTGGCCACCGGTTCGGGGCTGCGGTCCTACGGATCGGCGATGTTCAGCGTCCACATGGTCGACCACATGCTGCTCAACATGTTCGTGCCGGTGCTGCTCGTCCTCGGTGCGCCGGTCACCCTGGCACTGCGCGCGCTGCCGCCGGCGGCCCGCGGCCGCCCGCCCGGCGCGCGCGAGCTGATCCTGCGCCTGGTGCACTCCCCGATCACGACCGTGATGACGCATCCGGTCACGGCGTTCGTGTTGTTCGTCGGTTCGCTGTATGCGGTGTACTTCACACCCGTCTTCGACACCCTGGTGCGCTACCACTGGGGGCACGAGTTCATGAGCGTGCACTTCCTGATCACCGGGTACCTGTTCTTCTGGGTGATCATCGGCATCGACCCCGGTCCGCGGCGGCTGCCCTTCATCGGCCGGCTGGGACTGCTGTTCGCGGTCATGCCCTTCCACGCCTTCTTCGGCATCGCGCTGATGACGATGGACTCCGCGATCGGAGCGAACTTCTACCGGAGCCTGAGCCTGCCGTGGGTGCCCGACATCGTCAAAGACCAGAACCTCGGCGGGGCGATCGCCTGGGGTTCCAGCGAACTGCCGATCGTCATCGTCGCGATCGCGCTGATCACCCAGTGGGCGCGCCAGGACCGGCGCGAGGCGGTCCGCGGCGACCGGCACGCCGATGCCGGCTACGGCGACGACATGGAGGCCTACAACGCGATGCTGCGGGAGTTGGCCCGCAACCGGCGCTGACCCCGGTCAGACGGCCGCGGCCACTTTCGTCATCGGCTGCCCGCAGCACATCTCGGCATGGTCACCCTTGCCGGTGCAGCACGGGCAGGCCTTCTCGTAGACCAGGACCGCCCCGCACTCGTTACACCGGTAGCGGTCGTCGGTGGATCTCGACATCGGACTCCTCCTCGGTCAGACGGACAGAGCCATCCTACGGCTGCGCCACCAGGGCTCTACGGCTGCGCCACCAGGGCGTAGTCGCCCTCGTCGGCCAGCGCGGCGGCCACCTCCCCGGCGTCCAGTGGCCGGTCCGCCTCCACGGTCACCGCCGAGGCGCCGTCGGGGTCGAGGTCGACGAGCACCTCCCGCACCCCCGGCAGCGCCTGCAGGGCTTCGGTGACGTGCCGCACGCAGTTCTGGCAGTGCAGGCCGGTGACGGCGAAGGTCTGCTTGCCAGGGGGCATCGGCATGGGGTCAGCCTCTCGTGTCGGGTCCGGCGACGTTGCCGCGCAGGCGCAGACTCTCAGAGCCTGCGACGTTGCGCAGTCGCAGGCTGTTGGAGACGACGAAGAACGACGAGAACGCCATGGCCGCGCCGGCGATGAGCGGGTTGAGCAGGCCGGCCGCGGCGATCGGGATGGCGGCGACGTTGTAGCCGAACGCCCAGGCCAGGTTGACCCGGATGGTCCGCATGGTGGCCCGGGCCAGGTCGAGCGCCTGCGGTACGGCGCGCAGGTCGTCGCGGACCAGGATGATGTCGGCGGCCGCGATCGCGACGTCGGTGCCCCGCCCGATCGCCAGGCCCAGGTCGGCCGAGGCCAGGGCCGGGCCGTCGTTGATGCCGTCGCCGACCATGGCCACCACCCGGCCCTGGTCACGCAACTGCTCGATGACGTCGACCTTGCCCTCGGGCAGCACCTCGGCGATCACTTCGTCGATACCGACCGCCGCGCCCACGTCGGCCGCGGCGGTGGCGTTGTCCCCGGAGAGCACCACCGTGCGCAGCCCGCGATCGTGCAGGGCCGCCACCGCTGCCGCAGCGGAGTCCTTGACCTCGTCGGAGACCGCGATCGCCCCGCACACCTCGTCACCGGCGCGCACGAGCACCACCGTCTCACCGCGCGACTCCCCGGCTCTGCGGGCGTCGTCGACCTGCGGCGCGACCGGCGCCCCGGTGCGTGCCCAGCCCGGACGGCCCACCCGCACCGGGCGGCCGTCCACCACCCCGGCGACCCCGCTGCCCGGGAAGGCCCGGAACTCCTCGGCGGCGCGGCGCTCGCCGGAGGCGGCGGTGATGGCCCAGGCCAGGGCGTGCTCGGACCCGGACTCCACGGCGGCGGCCAGGGCCAGCACCTCCGCGGCGGTCCATCCCGGCGCGGGGGTCACCCCGGTGACCGCGAGATGCCCGGTGGTCAGGGTGCCGGTCTTGTCGAAGACCACGGTGTCGACGTTGCGGATGGCCTCCAGCGCCCGGTGGCCCTTGAGGAAGATGCCCAGTTGCGCGCCGCGCCCCGAGGCCACCATCATCGCCGTCGGCGTGGCCAGACCCAGCGCGCACGGGCAGGCGATCACCAGCACCGCCAGCGCCGCGGCGAACGCTCGCTCCGTGCCGCCGCCGGCCAGCAGCCAGCCCCCCGCGGTCAGCGCCGCGATGAGGAACACCGCCGGCACGAACACCCCCGAGATGCGGTCGGCCAGGCGCTGGGAGTCGGCCTTCTGGGCCTGGGCCTCCTCGACGAGCCTGACCATCCCGGCGAAGCGGGTGGCCGCCCCGACTGCGGCCGCCTCGACCACCAGCCGGCCGTCGAGCACCACGGTCCCCCCCACCACCGTGCCGCCGGGCCCGGTCCGCACCGGCCTGGACTCGCCGGTCATCGCGCTCATGTCCACCGCGGCACTGCCGTCGACCACCAGCCCGTCGGCGGCGATGGTCTCGCCGGGACGGACCACGAAGCGCTGCTGCTCCTTGAGCTGTTCGGGCGGGATCACCATCTCGGTCCCGTCGGCCAGCAGCACCGTCACGTTCTTGGCGCTCAGCGCCGCAAGCGCCCGCATCGCGCTGCCCGCCTTGGACTTGGCGCGGGCCTCGAAGTACCTGCCGGCCAGGACGAACACCGTCACCCCGGCGGCGACCTCGAAGTAGATCGCGTCGCTGCTGAGCAGCGCCTGCCACACCCCGGCGGCGACCCGGTCGGAGTGGCCGGCGAAGACGGTGTACAACGACCACACCGTCGCAGCCGTGACGCCGACGGAGATCAGCGTCTCCATCGAGGCGACACCGTGGCGGGCGTTGCGCAGCGCCACCCGGTGGAACGGCCAGGCCGCCCAGGTGACGACGGGCGCCGCCAGTGCGGTGAGCACCCACTGCCATCCCGGGAACCGGGTGTCCGGCAGCACCGCGAACATCACCGACAGGTGAGCCAGCGGGACGAAGATCACCGCCGCGACCGCCATCCGCAGCAGCAGGGACCGGGCCGTCGCGGCGTCGGGGTCGGGGCGCTGAGCCCCGGCGTCCTCGCGCGGCCCGGCGTCGTAGCCCGCCCGGCGCACCGCCTCGCACAACTCGACGGTGCTCAGCGCCCCGGGCGCGTCGATGGTGGCCACCCGGGTGGCGTAGTTGACCGAGGCCCGCACCCCGTCGAGTTTGTTGAGCCGACTCTCCACCCGCGCCGCACAGGCCGCGCAGGTCATCCCGGCCACGTCGAGTTCGACGCGGCGGACCTCCGGGGCGTCGGGTCCGGCGACAGTCGTGGTCATCGCCCTCCTCGGCTCCGTCGCGGCTGTCGCCGACTGGTCGGCCGACGGCCGGCCTAAGTTCCCGTTCCAAAGGTACTACCGGCGAGTTCGCGGTCCGGGCGATGGGGCGGCGGGCGATCCCCTATGGTTCTCTCGTGGGCAACGAGGACCGGCTGACCGCGCTGGCACTGGCGGCCGGGCGCGGGGACCGGCCGGCCCTCGAAGAGTTCATCAGGGCCACCGAGCGCGACGTCTGGCGCACCGTCGCCTTCCTGGCCGACCCCGGGACGGCCGACGACCTTACCCAGGAGACCTATCTGCGCGTGATCGGCGCGCTGCCGCGGTTCGCCGGCCGGTCCTCGGCCCGGACCTGGTTGCTGTCCATCGCCCGGCGGGTGGTGGTCGACCAGATCCGCCGCAACCAGGCCCGTCCGCGCTCGGCCGCCGGGGTGGATGTGGAGACCCTGCTCGACGAGCGCCAGGCCCGGGGCCGGTTCGAGGAGATCGTCGAGATCCGGATGCTCCTCGACGGCCTCGACACCGACCGGCGCGACGCGCTGATGCTGACCCAGGTGCTCGGGCTGTCCTACGCCGAGGCCGCCGAGGTCTGCGGCTGCCCGGTGGGCACCATCCGGTCCCGGGTCGCCCGGGCCCGCGACGACCTGATCAGTGCCGGCGGCCGGGATTCGGGCACCGCGCCGACGGCGGGCTGAGGTCGGCGCCTACAGCGGGGTCACGTACGCCGAACTGATCCCGCCGTCGACCAGGAAGGTCGACGCGGTGACGAAGGAGGCGTCGTCACTGGCCAGGAAGGCCACCGCGGCCGCGATCTCGGCGGCATCGGCGAACCGTCCCAGCGGGATGTGAACCAGTCGACGCGCCGCCCGTTCGGGATCCTTGGCGAACAACTCGTTTAGCAGCGGGGTGTTCACCGGCCCCGGGCACAGGGCGTTGACCCGGATGCCCTGGCGGGCGTACTGCACGCCAAGTTCGCGCGACATCGCCAGCACTCCGCCCTTCGAGGCGGTGTAGGAGATCTGCGAGGTCGCCGAGCCCATCACCGCCACGAAGGAGGCCGTGTTGATGACGGATCCCCGACCCGCCGGCACCATGTGCCGCAGCGCCGCCCGGCAGCACAGGTACACGCTGGTGAGGTTCACCTCCTGGACCCGCCGCCAGGCCTGCAGCCCGGTGTTCTCGATCAGGTCGTCCTCGGGCGGGGAGATCCCGGCGTTGTTGAACGCGATGTCGACCGACCCGTAGGTCGCCGCGGCGGTGTCGAAGAGGTGGTCGACGGCCGCCTCGTCGGAGACGTCGACGGCGACGAAGGTGCCGCCGAGTTCCTCGGCGGCGGCCTCGCCCGCGCGGGTGTCGACGTCGCCGATCACGACGCTGGCACCCTCGGCGCGCATCCGCCGGGCCGCGGCCAGACCGATCCCGCCGGCGGCGCCGGTGATCACCGCGACGCGTCCGGCCAGGCGCCGGGTGAGGTCGACCTGTGCTGCACTCACGGGGTCTCTCCTATCGCGAAGAACACGTTCTTGGTCTCGGTGAAGTGCTCGGGCGCATCGGGGCCGAGTTCGCGGCCCAGACCGGACTGCTTGAACCCGCCGAAGGGCGTGGTGTAGCGCACCGAGGAGTGCGAGTTGACGCTGAGGTTGCCCGACTCCACCGCCCGGCTCACCCGGACCGCGCGGGAGAGGTCATTGGTCCAGATCGAACCGGACAGTCCGTAGCGGGTGTCGTTGGCCAGCGCGATGGCGTCGGCCTCGTCCTCGAACGCCAGGACCGAGACCACCGGGCCGAAGATCTCCTCGGTGGCCGCCGGGTCACTGCGCCGTGGTGTCAGAACGGTCGGCGGAAACCAGAAACCGGGGCCGTCCGGGGCCGTGCCGCGGAACGCGACCGGGGCGTCGTCGGGAACATACGCGGCAACCGATTCGAGGTGCCGCCGCGACACCAGTGGGCCCATCTCGGTGTCCCGGCTGGTCGGGTCACCCACGGCCACGGCCTTCACGGCAGGCTCGAACATCTCCATGAAGCGATCGAAGACGGTGCGTGCGACGAGGATCCGGCTGCGGGCACAGCAGTCCTGGCCCGCGTTGTCGAAGACGCCGTACGGCGCGGTGGCGGCCGCGCGCTCCAGGTCGCAGTCGTCGAAGACGATGTTGGCGCTCTTGCCGCCCAACTCCAGGGTCACCCGCTTGACCTGGCGGGCCGCCAGGGCCATCACCTCGGTGCCGACCTCGGTGGAACCGGTGAAGACGATCTTGCGCACGTCGGAATGGGTGACCAGACGCCGCCCGGCCTCGCTCCCCCGGCCCGGCAGGACGCGCAGCAGGTCGGGAGGCAATCCCGCCTCGACGGCCAGTTCGCCGAGCCGGACGGTGGTCAGCGGCGTCCACTCCGCCGGTTTGAGCACCACGGCGTTGCCCGCGGCCAGGGCGGGGGCGAAAGCCCACACGGCGATGGGCATCGGGAAGTTCCACGGGGTGATCACCCCGACGACACCGATCGGCTCGCTGAAGGTGACGTCGAGTCCCCCTGCGACCGGAATCTGCTTGCCGCAGAGCCGTTCCGGGGCGCCTGAGTAGTAGTTCAGCACGTCACGGACGTGTTCGGCCTCCCATTCGGCCGCCGCGAGGGGATGGCCGGAGTTGGCGACCTCGAGTGCGGCGAGTTCCCCGATGTGGGCGTCGACCACCGCCGCGAAGGATCTCAGCGCCGCCGCCCGGTCGGCGGGCGGCCTGGCCGCCCACGCCTTCTGCGCGGCCCGGCAACCGGCGACGGCGTCGTCGACCGCCTCGGCATCACAGAGCTCGACGGTGGCCAGCACCTGCTCGGTGGCGGGGTTGATCACCTCGGTTGCTGCCACGCCTGCGTCCTCCCTCGTGCGTACTCCCGGGCGGCATCGACCAGGCCGGCGAACAGCCGGAGATCCTCGAGGGTCTCCTCGGGATGCCACTGGACGGCCAGGACGAACTGCGGCCCGGCCATCTCGACCGCCTCGATGACGCCCTCGGGGTCGGTGGCACTCACCGCCAGGTCCCGGCCCAACCGGTCGATGGCCTGATGGTGGTAGCAGCGAACCTCCGCCGACCCGCCGATCAGGTCCGACAGCCGGGTTCCCGGCACCGTGCTGACCACGGAACTGGAGAAGAGCGCCTGGCCGCGGCGGTGTCGATGATGGCCCAGGACGTCGGGAAGGTGCTGGTGCAGGGTGCCGCCGCGGGCGACGTTGAGGACCTGGGCGCCGCGGCAGATGCCCAGCACCGGCATCTGCCGCTGCATCGCCGCCGCCAGCAGGGCGAACTCCCAGGCGTCGCGGTCGGTGGCCGGCGGGTCGGTCGCCGGATGCGCCCCGGCCCCGTAGGCCGCCGGATCGACGTCGGCACCGCTGGTGCTCACCGGCGCGTCGACTCCGGCCAGCACCCGCACCGCGGCGGCGTCGGTCGCCGGCTGGGGCGGCAGCAGGGCCACGACGCCGCCCGCCATGGTGACCCCGTCGAGATAGCCGGCGGGCAGGAAGCTGGCCGGGGTGTCCCAGACCCCCGACCGCGCGCGCTGGCGGTAGGTGGTCACGCCGATCACCGCGGGGGGATCAGAGCCGCTCAAAGCCGCGCACCCTCTCCCAGTCGGTCACGGCGGCGTTGAACGCCGCGATTTCGACCCCGGCGTTGTTGAGGTAGTGCTCCACCACATCGTCGCCGAAGGCCTCGCGGGCCACCGCGGACCGGCCGAACAATCCGGCCGCCTCGGCCAGGGTGGACGGCAGGCGCGGGGCGTCGCCGGTGTAGGCGTTGCCGCTGTGCGGCGCGGGCAGTTCCAGGCCGTGATCGAGGCCGTGCAGACCTCCGGCCAGCAGGGCGGCCACCGCGAGGTAGGGGTTGACGTCGCCGCCCGGGGCCCGGCACTCCAGCCGCAGGGAGTGTCCGTGGCCCACCACCCGCAGGGCGCAGGTCCGGTTGTCCACCCCCCAGGCGATCGCGGTCGGCGCGAAGCTGCCGGCGGCGAAGCGCTTGTAGGAGTTGATGTTCGGGGCGTAGCAGAGCGTCAACTCGGCGAGGGTGGCCAGTACTCCGGCCAGAAAGCCGCGGAAGGTCTCCGACATGCCCAGCGGGTCGGTGTCGTCGGCGAAGACCGCCGAGCCGTCCGTCCCGCGCAGCGACAGGTGCACGTGGCAGCTGTTGCCCTCGCGCTCGTCGAACTTCGCCATGAAGGTCAGCGATTTGCCGTGCTGGTCGGCGATCTCCTTGGCGCCGTTCTTGTAGATGGTGTGGTTGTCGCACGTGACCACGGCGTCGTCGTAGCGGAACGCGATCTCCTGTTGGCCGAGGTTGCACTCCCCCTTGACCCCCTCGCAGTACATCCCGGCCCCGTCCATGCCCAGGCGGATGTCGCGGAGCAGGGGCTCGAGGCGGGTCGAGGCGAGGATCGCATAGTCGACGTTGTAGTCCGAGGCCGGGCGCAGCCCCCGGTAGCCGGCCGCCCAGGCGTCGCGGAATCCGTCCTCGAAGACCATGAACTCCAGCTCGGTGCCGACCAGCGCCGTCAGTCCTCGCGCCGCCAGGCGCTCGCACTGGCGGCGCAGGATCTCCCGGGGAGCGGCCGGCACCGGCGCTCCGTCATGGCCGTGCAGGTCGGCGATCACTAGGGCGGTGCCCGGCAGCCAGGGGATCCGCCGAAGGGTGGCCGGATCGGGCCGCATCACCATGTCCCCGTATCCGGACTCCCAACCCGACATCGCGTAGCCGTCGACGGTGTTGTTGTCCACGTCGACGGCCAGCAGGTAGTTGCAGCACTCGGCGCCGCCGGCGGCGACCTCCTCGGCGAAGAGCCGGGCCGAGACCCGTTTGCCGGTGAGCCTGCCCTGCATGTCGGCGAAGGCCACGATCACCGTGTCGATCTCGCCGGTCCCGATCAGGTCCGCCAGATCCTCCGGACTGAGCAACCCGGGGCGCGGACGGCTCGTCGACTGGCTCATCGGACCCTCTCGCTCGTGTCGGGCCGTTGGACAGATTCCGCGACAGCCGACCGCTGGCATCCTATGGCGCGACACCATGCCATCACCGGAACCGGCCGGGTTCTGGGGCTGCCTGCGGGGCATCGGGGTGAATCAGGCCGAGCGCAGCTTCGCGATCTGCTGGGCGAAGATGTCCAGAAACGTCTGCGGCAGTTCCGCCTTCGCCTCGACCTCCGGATTGGGCACCGGGAAGGCGATACCGAAGGCGGCCAGCCTGCCGACGTTCTGCAGAGCCATGTACACGCTGTTGGACGTGCCGCCGAGTTTCATCGTCTGCCGGTAGGCCAGCGCCTGGGAGCCGAACCCGGGCAGCGCCTCGGTGGTGATCGGGATGCCCCCCGAACCCGGGTCGAAGAACGCCTCGAAGGTGGCGCACCGCTCGGCGGCGGCGCTCAGCCTGGCCATGTCGAGGTTCCACGAGAGCAGGGTCATCACGATCCGGGCGCCGTTGAAGGAGACCGCGTACTTCAGCGCGCTGCCGGGCCCCCGCTCGGCGGACTCCGCGATGACGTTGGTCAGCGCGTTGGAACATCCCTCCGGCCGGGACAGCATCGGCCCGGGCATCCCGGCGCCGTCGGGGTCCCCGGGATTCTCGGCGATGGGGTCATAGCGCACCCCGGTCGGCAATTCGGCCTCGGTCAGGGCGGCGGAGGCCAGGACCGCACCCGGCCAGGTGGGGGTGCCCACGATCGTGGCGGAGCACCCGGCGAGCAACAGGCACCCGGCCGCCAGCGCGGCGGCCCATGCCATGGCGGATCGCATGGCGTTCAGGGTAGGCGAACCAGCCCGCTGGTGATCACCGGCGGCGTCGGCGGCGGACCCTCCAGCAAAGCCAGCATCGCCGAGAGGTCGAGATTGGCGGCCAGCAGATCAGCCATCAGATCGAGTTGGGCGTCGCGCTGAGCAGGCACGCTGATGTCGGGCGCGACCTGGAATCCGGGTCGGCCCGACCCGGCCGCGGCAAGCCAGTCCCGCCGGAAACGGTCGTTGTCGAGCAACCCGTGCCAGTGGGTACCGAACACCCGTCCGGTGACGTAACCCTGGGGTTCCCCGCCCGCGGCGAACCAGGTGTCCGCAGCCGACCGGACGACCCGGCCGTGGTGGATCTCATACCCGTGCAGCGGCGCCTCCCAGGTGCGGAGCACCTTGTCCGGGGCGAACTCGACGTCGGCGTCGAGCAGTGCCAGCCCGTCGACCTGGCCGGTGCCGCTCTCCACGGTGTCGACGATGCGCCGGCAGAGCATCTGAAATCCTCCGCACAGGCCCAGCACCACACCGCCGGCCCGGGCGTGGGCGCCGATCTGTTCGGCCAGCCCGCTGCGGCGCAGCCAGTCCAGGTCGGCGACGGTGGCCTTGGTGCCGGGGATCACCACCACGTCGGCGTCGGCCAGCTCGGCAGGCCGGGTGGCCCAGCGGACCAGCACGCCCGGCTCGCAGGCCAGCGCCTCGACGTCGGTGGAGTTGGAGATCCGCGGCAGCCGCACCGCGGCCACCCGCAGCCACCGGTCCCCCAGCGGCTCGCCCGGGACCCCGACCACCGCGCCCGGGTGCACCGACAACGAGTCCTCGGCGTCGAGCCACAACCGTTCGCTGTAGGGCAGCACGCCGTAGGTCGGCCGGCCGGTCAGTGCCCGCAGCTGCTCGAGTCCCGGTGCCAGCAGGGCGGGGTCGCCGCGGAACTTGTTGACCACGAACCCGGCGACCAGCGCCTGATCCTCCGGCTCGAGCACCGCGACGGTCCCGAACAGATGGGCCAGCACCCCGCCCCGGTCGATGTCGCCGACCACCACGACGGGCAGCCCGGCGCTACGGGCCAGCCCCATGTTGGCCAGATCGGTAGCGCGCAGATTGATCTCGGCCGGCGAACCGGCGCCCTCGCAGATCACCGCGTCGAACTCCGCACGCAGTGCGGCGAGGTCCTCGGCCACGACACCGGCGAGGTGGTCGCGATGGCGCATGTAATCGGCGGCGCTGACGGTGCCTGTCGGCCGGCCCCGGACCACCAGCTGCGAGGTGCGGTCGCTGCCCGGTTTGAGCAGCACCGGGTTGAAGCGGACGCTGGGCGCCAGGCCCGCCGCCCGCGCCTGGATCCCCTGCGCGCGGCCGATCTCGCCGCCGTCGGCGGCGACCAGCGAGTTGTTGCTCATGTTCTGGGCCTTGAACGGGGCCACCCGCACCCCGGATCGGGCCAGCAGCCGGCAGAGGCCGGCCACCACCATCGACTTGCCGGCGTCGGAGGTGGTGCCGGCGACGAGCAGGGCTCCGCCGCGGTGGCCGGTTCCGCTCACCGCCACACGCCGAGCAGACACAAATTCCCCCCGGCGTCCGGCGTGTCGGGGACGTCCGCGTCTGCTCGCGGGCGGACGGTCACGGCAGGGTCAGGATCTCGACGCCGTCCTCGGTCACCACGACGGTGTGCTCGAACTGCGCGCTCCACCGGCGGTCGGCGGTCACCACCGTCCAGCCGTCGTCCCAGATCTCGTAGTCCAGCGACCCCATGTTGATCATCGGCTCGATGGTGAAGGTCATTCCCGGCTCCAGCACGGTCTCGACCTCGGGCGCCTCGTAGTGCAGCACCACCAGACCGTTGTGAAACGTGGTCCCGATGCCGTGGCCGGTGAAGTCGCGGACGACGTTGTAGCCGAACCGGTTGGCGTAGGACTCGATCACCCGGCCGACCACCGACAGGGCACGGCCGGGCCGGACCGCCCGGATAGCCCGGTCGGTCGCCTCCCGGGTGCGCTCGATGAGCAGTCGGTGCTCCTCGCTGACCTCACCGGCCGGGAACGTCGCGTTGGTGTCGCCGTGGACCCCGTGGATGAAGGCGGTGACGTCGATGTTGACGATGTCGCCGTCACGGATGACGGTCGAGTCCGGGATGCCGTGGCAGATCACCTCGTTCAACGACGTGCAGCATGACTTGGGAAATCCCTTGTAGCCCAGCGTCGAGGGATAGGCGCCGTGGTCGACCATGTACTCGTGGGCGATGCGGTCCAGTTCGTCGGTGGTCACACCCGGAGCGACCGCCCGGCCCGCCTCGGCGAGGGCACCGGCGGCGATCCGCCCCGCGATACGCATCTTCTCGATCACCTCCGGGGTCTGCACCCAGGGCTCGCTGCCCTCGGCGGCGGTCGGCCGTCCGACGTATTCGGGGCGCTCGACCGAGGCCGGGACGCCCCGGGGGGGTGACAGGGTCCCGGGGCGCAGGGCGGTGCGCGCGGTCATGCCGACCAGACTAGCTGCGGCGCAGCGACGCCCGTCTGGGCCCGCGGATGTTGACCGAGCCGAGCACCACCCGGCCGGTGAGCACCACATGCGGCCTGCCCTCGGCCGGAGGATCCTTGCGGCGGTCCCGGGCGCTGCCGCCGTAGACCACCACGTCGTCGAGGGAGGCGCTGGCTGCGTCGGGCAACCGGATGTCCAAGGATCCGCGCACAATGTCGAGTTCAATCACCACCACCGGTCCGGCGAACCGGGCGGCGGTCAGGTCGAGGTGCACCGAGCCGACCCGGCGCACCAGAGCGAGCCGGGTGGGCACCGTCCAGGCCCCGTGGCGGCGCAGCGATCCCAGCCAGCCGCGCAGTTCGAGGCGGTCGGCTGCCGAGGTCGCGATCACACCCGGGCCGGGCAGGTCGGCCACCAGCCGCTCGAGTTCGCCGGGCTGGCGCGCGGCGGAGACCTGCGCCGACCGTTCCTCGAACTCGCCGATGTCGATCAGGCCGAGCGCGACGGCGTTGTGCAGGCGGCGCAGGGTGCCGCTGCGGTCGGCGTCGGACACCCGCAGAGCGGGGGTGGCGCCGATCGGGGCGTCGTGGAAATCCTGGTCCCTCATGGCCCCCCAACCTACCGCCGTCCACTACGCTGACCGGTTATGGCCAACCTGTCCCGCCGCTGCGTTCTACTCGGCGCCGCTGCCGTGCCGATGGTCGCCTGCGCCCGGGCCGGCGAGCCCGCGGCGAGCACCGCCCCGGCCGACGGAGAGGTGCTCGCCACCACCGCCGAGGTGCCTGCCGGGTCGGGAATCGTGGTCGACGGCACTCTGATCACCCAGCCCAGCCCCGGCGAGTTCCGAGGGTTCGCCGCCCGGTGCACGCACTCGGGATGCGCCCTGAGCACCGTGACCGACGGCACCGCGATATGCCCCTGCCACGGCAGCCGCTTCGCGATGGACGGATCGGTCGAGCGCGGACCGGCCACCAAGCCGCTGACAGCCCGTCCGATCACCGTGAGCGGCGACCAGATCCTCGCCGGCTGAGCCCTCAGGCCGGGAAATCCGGCGGGAGCCCGGCGAGCAGCTGGCGGACCATGCGCACGGCGTAGACCGAACTGCCGCCTCCGACGATCAGCGCGGCGAAGGCCAGGTCGCCACGGAACCCGGTGAACCAGGCATGGGACCCGCCGGCGAACTCGGCCTCGCCGGTCTTCCCGTACACCTCACCCTCGCCCCGGATGTCGTGGCCGGTTCCGTCGAGCACCACCAGGCGCATCATCGAGCGCAGGCCGGCCAGGGTCTCCGGGTCGGCGGGCGGATGCTCGCCGGACACGGTGGTCGGCCGGCCCGCGATCAGGTGCGGGGTGGGTGTCGCCCCCGCTGCGACGGTGGCCGACGCCAGCGCCATCCCGAACGGGGTCACCAGGACCTTGCCCTGCCCGAATCCGTCCTCGGTCCGCTCCACGAGGTCGACGGTCGGCGGCACGGTCCCGGTCACCGTGGTCAGCCCCTCGATGAGGTAGTCGGCACCGATGCCGAACTGGGAAGCCGCCACGGTCAGGGCGGTCGGCGGCATCCGGCTGGCAAGCTCGGCGAAGGTGGTGTTGCAGGAGTTGGCGAAGGCCCGCGACAGCGGAACCACCCCGAGGTCGAACTTGTCGTAGTTGGGGATCCGCCGGTGGCCGATGTCGATCACACCGGGGCAGCCGACCATGCCCTCCGGCTCGGCCATGTTGTGCGCCATGGCCGCACCGGCGGTGACGATCTTGAACGTCGAGCCCGGCGGGTAGAGCCCGGTGGTGGCCGCCGGACCGTCGGCGTTGGCGGCCGCGTTCTGCGCGACCGCCAGGATCTCGCCGGTCGACGGCCGGATCGCCACCAGCATGGCCTTGTTGCCGTGGCTGTCGACCGCGCCCTGGGCGGCGTTCTGCACGACCCGGTCCAGGGTGATCCGCACCGACGGGGCCGGCCGGGGCGAGACCTCGGTGAGCACGTCGACGTCGGCGCCGTTCTGGTTGACGCTGACCACCTTCCAGCCGGGTTCGCCGTCGAGGTCGCCCAGCACCGCCCGTTTGACCTCGTTGACCACCACCGGCGCGAATCCGTAGTCGGTGGGCAGCATGTCGGCCTGCGGGGTCACCACCACCCCGGGCAGGCCGTCGAGAACGGCGGCCACCCGGTCGCGGAACACCGGGCGCAGCGTGATCAGGTCCATGGGCCCCGGCGCGGAGCTCGCGCGCTCGGCCAGTTGCTGGGCGTTGAGCGACGAATCGAACGGGCGCAGGACATCGGCGAGCACCCGAGCGGTGTTCATCAGGGCGGCGCCGGCCGCGGCGGCGTCGAGTTGGTAGCGGTAGACGTTGCCCGGCACGAGGACCTCCGTGCCGCCGAGCTCGTTGACCGTCGCGCGCGGGGCGGGTTCGGAACGCAGCTCGAAGCGCTGGTTGTCCCCCAGCCGGGGATGCAGCCCCGCCGCGGTCCAGCGCACTCGCCAGCCGCTCTCGTCGCGGACCATGTTGAGCACCCCGTCATAGGTCCAGGAGCGCTCCTTCGGCAGCTTCCAGGTGAAGCGGTAGTCCACCGCGCCGGTGTCCTCGGTGTAGCGCGACCCCAGCACGGTGGCCTCCAGGCCCTCCGCCTGCAGTCCGGCCCAGGCCGCGTTGAGGTCCGCCTGCGCCTCGCCGGGGCGGTCGGCGAGGCGGGCCGCCGACCCGGTATCGCCGCGGTGCAGGTCGGCGAAGAAGCTCTCGGCAGCCGAAGCGGGGCCGTGCGGGCGGGGCGTGCAGCCGGGCAGCAACGCGGCCGCCAGCGCGAGCGCCGCGACCGACCCGGTGACACGAGTGATAAGTGAGGAATTTGATGCCATTGGGACGCATGTTACGAGCCCGTGACCGTAACGATGCGGAGGCGCACCGAAGCGGTCAGTCCAGCAGCACCGTGGCGAAGGTGCCGACCTGGCGGAAACCGACCCGCGCGTAGGCCGCCCGCGCGACCGCGTTGAAACCGTTCACGTAGAGGCTGGCGATCCGCCCTCCGTCCACCACCGCCGCCGCGACGGCGGCGGTGCCGGCGGTGCCCAGTCCGCGGCCCCGCCACTCCGGGTCCACCCAGACCCCCTGGATCTGGCCGACGGCGGGCGACTGGGACCCGATCTCCGCTTTGAACACCACCCGGCCCCTCTCGAACCGCGCGTAGGCCCGCCCGGCGGCGATCAGGCCGGCGACCCGGCGGCGGTAGCCGCGCCCGCCGTCCCCGGCCCGCGGATCAACGCCCACCTCGCCGATGAACATGTCGACGGCGGCCACCAGATAGGCGTCCAGTTCGTCGACCCGGACCAGGCGCACCGCCGGATCGGCGGCACAGACGGGCCGCGTGCCCAGTGCGAGCAGCGGCTGGCGGGCGCGAACGTCGCGAGCCCGGCCCCACCCCGTGCTCAACCGCTCCCACATCGGCAGCACCAAGTCGGCCGGACCGACCAGCGAGGAACACCGCCGCGCGGAACCGAGCGCCTGATCGGCGAACGCCCGCAGGTCCGCCGCGCCGCCCCGCAGCGGGATGAGATTCGCCCCCGCGAAACACAGCGAATCGGCCGGATGTCCGCTGGTCCACATCTCCCCCCCGATCGCCCCGGGATCGACGCCGTGCTCGGCGACCCGGGCGGCCACCATGCAGGCCGCCACCGGATCGTCGGCCAGCACCCGCAGCACCGCGGTCGCGTCGCGCACCACCGAGACCTGCCGCCCGTCGACGGGGCGGAACAACGGAGGTGCCGACATGGCCGTTCCTAGCTGGAGGAGCCTCTGGTGGGCCGCACTGGACTGTGCGATTCAGCTTACGGTGACCACCGGCGGACCGCCGGAGGATCCGTCCGCGGTGCGCTGTTCGTCGGCCAGTCGCAGCGCCTCTTCGATGAGGGTCTCGACGATCTTGGCCTCCGGCACGGTCTTGATGACTTCGCCCCGGACGAAGATCTGCCCTTTGCCGTTCCCCGACGCCACGCCGAGGTCGGCCTCCCGGGCCTCGCCGGGACCGTTGACGACGCAGCCCATCACCGCCACCCGCAACGGGACGTCGAGACCCTCCAGTCCGGCGGTGACCTCGTTGGCCAGCGTGTAGACGTCCACCTGCGCGCGCCCGCACGACGGGCAGGACACGATCTCCAGGCCCCTGGGGCGCAGGTTCAGCGACTCGAGGATCTGATTGCCGACCTTGACCTCCTCGACCGGCGGCGCCGACAACGACACCCGGATGGTGTCGCCGATGCCGTCGGAGAGCAGAGCGCCGAAGGCCACCGCCGACTTGATGGTGCCCTGAAACGCCGGTCCGGCCTCGGTCACGCCCAGATGCAGCGGATAGTCGCATCTCTCGGCGAGCAGGCGATACGCCGCGACCATCACCACCGGATCGTTGTGCTTGACGCTGATCTTGATGTCACCGAAGCCGTGTTCCTCGAACAGTGAGGCCTCCCACAGCGCCGACTCCACGAGGGCATCGGGGGTGGCCTTGCCGTACTTCTGCATGAACCGCTTGTCCAGGGATCCGGCGTTGACCCCGATCCGGATCGGAATCCCCGCCGCGCCCGCGGCCTTGGCGACCTCGGCGACCCGGCCGTCGAACTCCTTGATGTTGCCGGGGTTGACCCGCACCCCGGCGCAGCCGGCGTCGATGGCGGCGAAGATGTATTTGGGCTGGAAGTGGATGTCGGCGACGACGGGGATCTTGCTCTTCTTGGCGATGACGGCCAGCGCGTCGGCGTCCTCCTGGCGCGGGCAGGCCACCCGCACGATGTCGCAACCGGTCGCGGTCAGTTCCGCGATCTGCTGCAGGGTCGCGTTGATGTCGTGGGTCTTGGTGGTGCACATCGACTGCACCGAGATCGGGTGGTCACTGCCGACGCCGACGTCGCGCAGCATGATCTGGCGGGTCCGGCGCCGGGGTGCGAGGGTGGGCGGCGGCGGGGCGGGCATCCCCAGTCCGACGGAGGGGGCGGCTGGTGCGGTGGACATGGCAATCTCCTACTGGAACAACCTGATCGGGTTGACCAGGTCCGCGGTCACGGTGAGCGCCATATAGCTGACAACGACGATCAGCACCACGAAGGTCGCCGGCATCAGCCGGTCGTAATTCACCGGCCCGGCCGGGACCAGCCCGCGGGCCGCCCGGATCATGTTCCGGATCTTCTCGTAGAACGCGACGGCGATGTGGCCTCCGTCGAAGGGCAGCAGCGGGATCAAGTTGATCACGCCGAGCACGAAGTTGAGCTGGGCCAGGAAGAACCAGAAGGCCACCCACAGGCCCTGATCGACCGTGTCGCCGCCGATGATGCTGGCGCCCACCACGCTGATGGGGGTCTCCGGGTCGCGCTCGGCGCCGCCGATGGCATCGACCAGGGCACCCACCTTCGTCGGGATCGCCGCCAGTGCCTTGGCCAGTTCGACGCCGAGTTCGCCGGTGAACACGAAGGTGGCCGGCACCGCCGTCAGGGCGTTGTACTGGGTCGGGCCGAACCGGGCCGCGGTGATGCCGATGGCACCGACCTCCGACGGCCCCGCGGGTTCGGCACCGCCCGCACCCGGGACCCATCGCTGGGTGGTGGTGACGTCGATCACCGCGTCGATGGTCCTGGTCTGGCCCTCGACGGTCCGCTCCACGACGAACGGGGTCGGGCCGGTGGACTTCTGGACCGCGGCGACCATCTCCTCGAAGGTGCTGACAGTCGTGCCGCCGACCTTCACCACGACGTCGCCGGGCTGGATCCCCGCCAGCGCCGCCGGGCCCGGGCCGGCGCAGTCGCCCAGCTCCCCGCGGGTGACCTCGGGCTTGACGCAGGTGGTCTCGCCCACGATCGCGGTGGTGGGCGGCCGCAGCTGGGGCAGACCCCACACCACGGCGATGGCGTAGATCAGTACCAGCCCGATGACGAAGTTCATGGCCGGCCCGGCGAAGAGGACCGCGACGCGCTTCCAGACCCTCTGCTTGTACATCGCGTGCGGCTCGTCCTCGGGGGCGAGCTGCTCGGTGGCGGTCATCCCGGCGATGTCGCAGAAACCACCCAGCGGAATCGCCTTGACCCCGTATTCGGTACTGCCGAGGCGGTTGGGCCGCGTGGTGGACCACAGCGTCGGCCCGAATCCGACGAAGTAACGCCGGACCTTCATCCCGGTCGCCCGGGCCACCCACATGTGGCCGCACTCGTGCAGGGCCACCGACACCAGGATGGCGAGGGCGAACAGGACGATGCCGAGTGCGAACATCACGAACCGTCCGTCGGGGCGTGAGTCATGGGAGCGGGGTGACCTCCTGTGCGGCGACCCGCAGGACGTCGCGCGCACGTTGCCGGGCCCAGGACTGGGCGTCGAGTACGTCCTCCACGGTAGCCGGTTCGGCCCGCCACTGGTCGGCGGCGTGCAGGACGTCGGCGATTGTCCGCACGATGGCGGGGAACCGGACCCGGCCCGCCAGGAAGGCCGCGGCCGCCTCCTCGTTGGCCGCGTTGTAAACCGCGGGCAGGCAACCACCGGCCGTGCCGGCCTCCCGGGCCAGTGCCACCGCCGGGAAGACTTCGTCGTCGAGCGGTTCGAAGTCCCAGCGTGCGGTGGTGCTGAAGTCGCAGGCGGTCGCCGACCCGGCCACCCGGTCGGGCCAGCCCAGGGCCAGCGAGATCGGCAGTCGCATGTCCGGCGGGCTGGCCTGGGCGATGGTCGACCCGTCGACGAAGGTCACCATCGAATGCACCACGGACTGGGGGTGGACGACCACCTCGATTCGCTCGTAGGGAACGCCGAACAGCAGGTGGGTCTCGATGAGTTCGAGGCCCTTGTTGACCAGCGAGGCCGAGTTGAGGGTGTTCATGGGTCCCATGTCCCAAGTGGGATGGGCCCCGGCCTGCTCCGGTGTCACCGCCTCCAGCGCGGGCGCCGCCCACCCGCGGAAAGGGCCCCCCGACGCGGTGAGCACCAGTTTGGCCACCTCGGCGGACTGTCCGGACCGCAGGCACTGCGCCAGCGCGGAATGCTCGGAGTCCACCGGCACGATCTGTCCGGGCCCGGCGGCCCGGACCACCAGGGGTCCGCCGGCCACCAGGGACTCCTTGTTGGCCAGAGCCAGGCGCGCGCCGCCGGCCAGCGCGGCCAGGGTGGGCTGCAGGCCCCGGGCTCCGACCAGCGCGTTGAGCACCACATCGGCCTCGGTGTCGGTGACCAGCCGGGTCACCGCGTCCGGACCCGAGTAGGTGACGTCGCCGATCCGGGCGGCCGCCGCCGGGTCGGCCACCGCCACCGTCCGCGCTCCGGTCGCGGCGCGCTGCCTGACCAGCAGGTCCGCGTTCGACCCGCCGGCGGCCAGCCCCGCCACCTCGAAGCGGTCGGGGTTGGCCGCGATCACCTCGAGCGCCTGGGTGCCGATTGACCCGGTGCTGCCCAGGACCAGCACGCGCAACCGGTTGCTCACCGGCCCATTGTGCCGCGTCGGGGCCGTGCCGGTACGGTAGCGGAAGGCCGCCGACCGGGCGGTGCGATGTCGTGTGAGCGCGGTCACAACTTGCAATCCCCACCGCGTTTGGCATCGAATTGACGGTGCGGCCATAACGGCCACACCCGAACAGCCTCGTTTAAGGAGATCTCTACATGCACGTACACCGCTCAGTCGTCACCGCGGCCGGCCTGGCTGCGGCCGCCGCCCTGGCGCTCTCGGCCTGTTCAACCGCGACCGACACCGCCACCACGATGACCGACGCGGCGTCGTCCGCGGTGGACTCGGCCACCTCGGCGATGACCTCGGCCGCCTCAGCCGCGTCCTCGGCGATGGCCGCTCCCGGTGACATGGTCGGCGTGGGTTGCGCCGCCTACGCCGAGGCCAACCCGACCGGCCCCGGCTCGGTGGAGGGCCTGGCCGCGGAACCCGTGGCGACCGCCGCGGGCAACAGCCCCGTGCTGACCACCCTGGCGGGCGCGCTCTCGGGCAACCTCAACCCCGACGTCAACCTGGTCGAGACGCTCAACAACGGTGAGTTCACCGTGTTCGCCCCGACCGACGATGCGTTCGCCAAGCTCGATCCGGCGACGATCGAGACCCTCAAGACCGACTCGGATCTGCTGACCTCGATCCTGACCTATCACGTGGTTGCCGGGCAGGCCGATCCGGCCGCGGTCGTCGGTGACCACGAGACCGTTCAGGGCGAATCGCTGACGGTGACGGGATCCGGCGACGACCTGGAGGTCAACGACGCCGGCGTGGTCTGCGGTGGCATCAAGACCGCCAACGCGACTCTCTACCTGATCGATACCGTGCTGATGCCGCCGGCCGCGCCCGCGCAGCCGACGATGTCCCCGGGCATGACCACGGCGACCCCGACGCCGTAGTCGCTCGCTGGCACAACGGTCGCGTCGGGACAGGCGCG
>CAYXOM010000254.1:0-2255 GCA_964466565.1 uncultured Mycobacterium sp. | reverse complement strand
GGCCCGACAGCGGGTTGTTCTGGTCCATGAACTGCGACAGCTGGCTGGTGCCGAAGAACTCCTTGATCGCGGCCACCACCGGGCGGATGTTGATCAGGGTCTGCGGCGTGATCGCCTCGACGTCCTGGGTGGTCATCCGCTCGCGCACGACACGCTCCATCCGCGACAGGCCAACCCGGATCTGGTTCTGGATCAGCTCGCCCACGGTGCGCAGCCGGCGGTTGCCGAAGTGGTCGATGTCGTCGACCTCGACGGGCACCTCCACCCCGCCCGGCGCGGTCATGGTGGCCGGCACCCCGGCCTCGGCGGCATGGTGCAGCCGCACCAGGTACTCGATGGTGGCGACGATGTCCACTTCGGTCAGCGTCGAGTTGGTGACCGGGACGCCGGGGTTGAGGCCCAGCTTCTTGTTGACCTTGTAGCGGCCCACCCGGGCCAGGTCGTAGCGCTTCTCCTTGAAGAACAGGTTCTCCAGCAGGGTCTGCGCGGACTCCTTGGTGGGCGGCTCGCCCGGGCGCAGCTTGCGGTAGATCTCCAGCAGCGCCTCGTCGGTGCCGGCGGCGTTGTCCTTCTCCAGGGTGGACATCATGATCTCGGAGAAGCCGAACCGCTCCCGGATGGCCTCGGCGGTCCAGCCCAGCGCTTTGAGCAGCACGGTCACCGGCTGGCGGCGCTTGCGGTCGATGCGCACCCCGACGGTGTCGCGCTTGTCGACGTCGAATTCCAGCCAGGCGCCGCGGCCGGGGATCACCTTCGCGCTGTGCAGGAGCTTCTCGGTGGACTTGTCGATGGTCGCGTCGAAGTACACCCCCGGCGAGCGGACCAGCTGGCTGACCACCACCCGCTCGGTTCCGTTGATGATGAAGGTGCCCTTCTCGGTCATCATCGGGAAGTCGCCCATGAACACGGTCTGGCTCTTGATCTCGCCACTCTCGGCGTTCATGAACTCCGCGGTGACGAACAGCGGTGCCGCGTAGGTGACGTCTTTGTCCTTGCACTCCTCGACCGAGGCCTTGACCTCGTCGAAGCGCGGGTCGGAGAAGGCCAGCGAGAGGTTGCCGGAGAAGTCCTCGATCGGAGAGAGCTCGGCGAGCACCTCCTCCAGGCCGCTCTTTGGGTCGACGTCGCCGCGCGCCTGGGCCGTCTCGCGCCAGCGTGGCGAGCCGATCAGCCAGTCGAAGGAGTCGGTCTGCACGTCGAGCAGACCGGGGACCTCCAGCGGCTCACGCAGCTTGGCGAAGGAGATTCGGTGCGGTGCCCCGGGAACGGGGTTGGTGGTTGGCGACGTGCTCTGGCGAGAGACTGCCAAGATGCATCCTTCCAGCACTTCGGGCGGACTTCATGGCTGCTCTGGCATCCGCCCGTCCCAGGTCCGCAGGCCCGCACCAGCCGGGAAAAGCCTGGTGGGCGACCGAGAGGGCGCTCACCAGGGGGCCACGGCGTGGAGGTGCGGGCACAGGGGAGAAAGGGGGCATCCAGCGCAACGCCCAATCATACCGCAGAACACCGGCATGCCCAAATACCGGCCCGGAGAATCGGACGTTACCGGACCCGAAGCTTCAGCGTGAACCGTCGAAGGCGTTCCGTCAAGCCTTTCCGGCAGGACATCAGACCAGGACGGCGCCAGGAACCTCCGCCGGTCCGGCCACTGCGGCAGCCGGATCTGTGGCCGGGAACTGCCGGGTCCGCAGGATCAGGCCGCTGATCCCCAGCTGCTTGGCCCGGTCGAGCAAGGCGCCGTAATACTCCTCGGTGACGATCTTGTCCCGGGTCAGGATGAAGCCGCTGACCAAGCTCGGGTCGCTGACGATCGCCCAACTGTAGTCCGGGGCGTAGTCGAGTATCCAGTAGTTGCCCGGCTCCTCGTCGCCGGGCTGGCCGAAGAAGAAGCCGACGTTGAGGCGGGTGTTGGCGTCGTTCACCGGCACCGCCGACCCGGTGATCGAGGACTGCGGGCCGTTGTCGAAGAAGTAGTTGCCCGAGTTCTCCACCTTGATCGAGCCGTCCGGGTTGAGGCTGTAGGTGGCCGAGGTGTTCACCAGGCCGATCGAGAAGAACTGCGGGACGCTGCCCTGCTCGTACCAGGTGCCCAGGTACTGGTTGACGTCCACCGGCGGCGGGGTGGGCAGGGTGCCGGCGTAGGCCTGGCCCATGGTGACGGTCTGGTTGGCCGCGTAGGTGCCGTCGTTGGGGTTGCCGTAGATGCCGTAGCGGGGGTCCGTCGGGGAGTTGCCGCTGTAGAAGTCGTTGACCCA
>CAYXOM010000253.1:0-5575 GCA_964466565.1 uncultured Mycobacterium sp. | reverse complement strand
CCGGTGGCTCCGGTCCACTCGCCGCGGCGAAGCCGGTCGGTGAAGTCGCCCATCGCGTCGAGCACGGCGTGCACGTCGGCCACGACGTCCTGCCCGTCGACGGTCAATTCGGTGTCGCGTGGCAGTCGCAGTGCGGTGTGCAGCACGGCGCGGTCCTCGGAGGTGTTGATGTGCTCCCCGGCAAACATGGCGTTGCGACGCTGCTCCAGGCCCGCCGTCCGGGCCAGATCGAGCAGCAGTGCGAGCGTCTCGCGGGTCAGCCGGTGCTTGCTGTAGTCGATATAGAGATCCCCCACGGTCAGCGTCAGTTCGGTACCCCGGGAGGGGTCCGCGGCGAAGAACTCACGCAGGGTCGTCGTGGCGATCCGGTCGTGATGGCGGCTCAGGGCCGCCCAGGCAGGGGTGGCGGAGATGTCGACAGCGCTCATTCCGCCGACCCTATGCGCACACGTGCGCAACGGCGTAGATGATTGACCTATGGCGAACCCAGATATCGCGCGACTGCTGTCCTCGGTGCCCACCGGACTGTGGATCGGGGGCGAGGAGCGTTCCGGGTCGTCGACCTTCGACGTGCTCAACCCGGCCACCGACGACGTTCTGACCACGGTCGCCGATGCCACCGCCGCCGATGCACTGGCCGCCCTCGATGCCGCCTGTGCGGTGCAGGAGCAGTGGGCCGCCACGCCGGCCCGCGAGCGCGCGGAGATCCTGCGGTCGGTCTTCGAGACGATCATCGACCGCGCCGAGGACGTCGCCACCCTGATGACGTGCGAGATGGGCAAGGTGCTGCCCGAGAGCCTCGGTGAGGTCAGGTACGGCGCGGAGTTCTTCCGCTGGTTCGCCGAGGAGGCGGTGCGCATCCACGGCCGCTTCACCCCCGCCCCGGCGGGCACCGGCCGGATCCTGGTCACCAAGCAGCCGGTCGGGCCGTGCTACGCGATCACCCCGTGGAACTTCCCGCTGGCGATGGGAACCCGCAAGATCGGGCCGGCGCTGGCGGCGGGCTGCACGATGATCGTCAAGCCGGCCCAGGAGACGCCGTTGACCATGCTGATGCTGGCGAAGCTGATCGGCGAGGCGGGGCTGCCCGGGGGAGTGCTCTCCGTGTTGCCGACCTCCAGGCCCCGGGAGGTCACCACCGCCCTCATCGACGACGGGCGGCTACGCAAGCTCACCTTCACCGGTTCCACCGGGGTGGGCAAGGCGTTGGTGAAACAGTCCGCCGACAAGCTGTTGCGCACCTCGATGGAACTGGGCGGCAACGCCCCCTTCGTGGTGTTCGACGACGCCGACGTCGACGCCGCCGTCGAGGGCGCGATGCTGGCCAAGATGCGCAATGGCGGGGAGGCCTGCACCGCGGCCAACCGCATCTACGTGGCCAACCCGCTGCTGGATGAGTTCATCGACAAGTTCGTCAAGAACATGGGCGAGGTCACCCTCGGTGACGGTCTGGATCCGACGGTCCGCCTCGGCCCGCTGATCAGCCCCAAACAGCTGGCCTCGGTGCAAGAACTCGTCGACGACGCCGTCGAGAAGGGGGCGACGGTGGCGCTGGGTGGGCGGGCGCCGGGCGGCCCGGGATACTTCTACCCCGCGACGGTCCTCACCGATGTGCCGCCGGATGCCCGCATCCTCAAGGAGGAGGTCTTCGGCCCGGTCGCCCCAATCGTCGGCTTCGACACCGAGGAGCAGGGCATCGCCGCGGCCAACGACACCGAGTACGGCCTCGCGGCCTACATCTACACCCGGTCGCTGGACCGGGCGCTGCGGGTCGCCGAGGCCGTCCAGTCCGGGATGGTGGGGATCAACCGGGGCATCATCTCCGACCCCGCCGCGCCGTTCGGGGGCGTCAAGGAGTCCGGGTTCGGCCGGGAGGGCGGCTTCGAGGGCATCGACGAATACCTCGACGTCAAGTACATCGCGCTGACTCCCTAGCCGACGAGCGTGCGGCTTGTGCAGCCCGGTCGCCGTCGGGGGCTGCGCAGCCCGCACGCTCGGCGCAGAGGGCCTCAATGCCCGAGACGGCCGCGCCCCATCCGCAGCAGCAGCATCGCGAGGTCCTTGCCCTCGGCGCCGAGTGCGCTGTAGCGCTCGATGACCTTCATCTCCCGGCTGTGCACGAGCCGGGTGCCGCCGGTCGCCATCCGTGCCCTGCCGATGGCACGGGAGACCTCGGTGCGCCGCTTGACGGCCTCCAGGATCGCCGCGTCGAGGCGGTCGATCTCGGCCCGCAGGTCGTCGATGCCGGTCTCGGTCAATTGTTCGGTGGTCATGTCGTCCTCCTCGTGCGGGGGTTGGTCGGTCATCGCGCTGCGGGCCTCACACGAGAGACGAGCCCCGGATCAGCGACGCGGACCGCGGGGCTCTGTCGGTTGAGCAGCTACGCCGCGGGCATCCCGAACGGATACCGGGGCAGAAACCGCTGCGTACGCACGTCGAAGAGTGTGCCACCCCGTGGCGTGGCCGCGCAAAGAGGTGTCCCCCGACGGCGGTAGGTTTGAGCCGATATGAGTGTGCACGCCCCGCCCGGCGCCGGCGAACTGCTCGACGGCCTCAACCCCGAGCAACGGCGGGCCGTGCTGCACGAGGGATCGCCGCTGCTGATCGTGGCCGGGGCCGGGTCGGGCAAGACCGCCGTCCTCGCCCGGCGGATCGCCTACCTGATGGCCGCCCGCGACGTGGGTCCCGGCCAGGTCCTGGCCATCACCTTCACCAACAAGGCCGCCGCCGAGATGCGCGAGAGGGTGGCCGGTCTGGTCGGGCCGCGGGCGGCGCGCATGTGGGTGTCGACGTTCCACTCCACCTGCGTGCGCATTCTGCGCAACCAGGCCGCGCTGGTCGACGGGCGAAACTCCAACTTCTCGATCTATGACGCCGACGACTCCCGGCGACTGCTGCTGATGATCGGCCGGGACATGGGAATCGACGTCAAGCGGTACTCCCCGCGCCTGCTGGCCACCTCGATCTCCAACCTGAAGAACGAACTGACCGCAGCCGCAGCGGCCCTTGCGGACGCGGAGGCGGGCGCCGACGAACTCAGCCGGGTGGTCGCCGAGGTCTATGCCGAGTACCAGCGGCGGCTGCGCGCGGCCAACGCACTGGATTTCGACGACCTCATCGGTGAGACGGTCGCACTGCTGCAGCGCCACCCGGAGATCGCCGGGTACTACCGCCGCAGGTTCCGCCACATCCTGGTCGACGAGTACCAGGACACCAACCACGCCCAGTACGTGCTGGTGCGTGAGCTCGTCGGGCCCGAAGACCTCGACGTCGGCCCGGCCGAGTTGTGTGTGGTGGGTGACGCCGATCAGTCGATCTATGCGTTCCGCGGAGCGACGATCCGCAACATCGAGGACTTCGAGCGCGACTTCCCCACCGCGACAACCATCCTGCTGGAGCAGAACTACCGCTCCACCCAGACCATCCTGTCGGCGGCCAACGCCGTCATCGCCCGCAACTCCGGCCGGCGCGAGAAGCGACTGTGGACCGATGCCGGGGACGGGGACCTCATCGTGGGCTACGTCGCGGACAACGAGCACGACGAGGCGCGCTTCATCGCCACCGAGATCGATAGCCTCGTGGACGGGCCGGCGGGGTGCGGCTACGACGATGTCGCGGTGTTCTACCGCACCAACAACGCCTCGCGCGCGGTGGAGGAGGTGTTCATCCGGGCCGGCATCCCCTACAAGGTGGTCGGCGGCGTCCGGTTCTACGAGCGCCGCGAGATCCGCGACATCGTGGCCTACCTCCGGGTGCTGGACAACCCCGGCGACACCGTCAGCCTAAGGCGCATCCTCAACACTCCCCGCCGCGGCATCGGCGATCGCGCCGAGGCATGCCTGGCGGTCCATGCCGAGAACACCGGATCCTCGTTCGCGGAGGCGCTGACGGCGGCCGCCGAGGGCCGGGTGGCGATGCTCAACTCCCGTTCGGAGAGGGCGATCGCCGGCTTCGTCGAGCTGCTCGAGGAGCTCCGCGATCACCTCGGCGACGAACTCGGGGACCTGGTGGAGGCCGTCCTCGACCGCACCGGTTACCGGGCCGAGTTGGAGAGCTCCACCGATCCCCAGGATCTTGCGCGGCTGGACAACCTCAACGAACTGGTCAGCGTGGCCCACGAGTTCAGCATCGACCGGGTCAACGCCGCGGCGCCGGCTGAGCCCGATGCCGGCGACGCGGCGCCGGCTGAGCCCGATGCCGGCGACGAGGCGCCGGCTGAGCCCGATGCCGGCGACGAGGCGCCCGGCGCGCTGGCGCAGTTCCTCGAGCGGGTGTCCCTGGTCGCCGACGCCGACGAGCTGCCCGAGCGGGACGCCGGCGTGGTCACCCTGATGACGCTGCACACCGCCAAGGGCCTGGAGTTCCCGACGGTGTTCGTCACCGGCTGGGAGGACGGGATGTTCCCGCACATGCGGGCGCTGGGGGATCCGGCCGAGCTGTCCGAGGAGCGCCGGCTGGCGTACGTGGGCATCACTCGGGCCCGCCGCCGGCTCTACCTGAGCCGGGCGAAGGTCAGGTCGTCGTGGGGCCAGCCGATGATGAACCCGCAGTCGCGGTTCCTCGGCGAGATCCCCGCCCAACTCATCGACTGGCGGCGCACCGACGACGCGGCGACGCTGTCGGGCCGGACGCCGCCTGCCCCGGTGGCCGGACGGTTCGGCTCACCCCGCCCGGTGCCGGCCCGCGCGGCGGGGCGGGCGCTGCTCGTTTTGGAACCGGGGGACCGCGTCAGCCACGACAAGTACGGGCTGGGCCGCGTCGAAGAGGTGTCCGGCGCCGGCGAGTCGGCGATGTCCCTAATCGACTTCGGGAGCGCCGGGCGGGTCAAACTGATGCACAATCATGCCCCGCTGCAGAAGCTGTGAGCGCGGGCGGCTCAGTACCCGCTGAGCGAGACGCCCCGGGCGGCGAGCCACGGCAGCGGGTCGGTCTGGGCGTTGCCGCCGATGAGAACCTCGAAATGCAGGTGCGGGCCGGTGGAGTAGCCGCGGTTGCCGATGGTGGCGATGCGGTCGCCGGCGAACACCCGCTGGCCGGACTGGACCTCCCAGCTGTTGACGTGTCCGTAGAGGGTGACGGTGCCGTCGTGGTGCCGGATCTTGACCCAGGCGCCGTAGCCGGAGTTGGTGGGTCCGGCCTCGGTGACGATCCCGTCGGAGACGGCGTGAACCGGGGTGCCCACCGGACCGGCGAGGTCGATCCCGCCGTGCAGCGCGCCCCAGCGGTAGCCGAATCCGGAGGTGAACAGTGCGCGGGTCGGGGCGACGAACAGCGGGCGTTGCAGGCGGGCCTCGCGCTCTGCTCGCTCGGCGGCGTAGGCCGCGCCACGGGCGAGTTCCTCGGCGTGCACCGCGGCCGACGCGGCCGGCTTGACCGCGATCAGTTCGACCCCGCGGCCGGTCGGGGCTCCGGCGCCCTGCAGCGGCATGATGTCGGCCGCCAGCACGGTCTGAGTGCGGGGAACGGTCCCGACCTCCGGCCGCGGGTTGACGAAGGTGTAGGCGGCGGCCGCCGCCGCACCGGCGGCCATCGCGGCGATGAGCACGCGGCCCTTGGCGGCGCTCGTCGGCTGCCG
>CAYXOM010000252.1:0-12652 GCA_964466565.1 uncultured Mycobacterium sp. | reverse complement strand
TCGGTGCGCCGCCGATCCGGTTTGCCGGGGGGATGCAGGGGATAGGAGAACAGCGTCAGCGCGGCCAGCGTTCCGGGATTCTCGGCGACCACCATCGACGTCAGCCGGCCCCCGTAGGAGTGCCCCCCGGCGATCACCGGCCGGCCCGGGCCCGCCCACCGCGCGGCCAGCGCGATGGCCTCGGCCACCGCGGCCTGGTCGGCGGCTGCCGACCCCGGTGGCGGTCCGCTGGCCCGCCGGCGCCGGAAGGGCAGGTTGTAGCGGATGGCCAGCCAGCCCCGCTGCGCCCACTGCTCGCACACGGCGACCAGCAGCGCGGAGTCCCGGTCGCCACCGGCCCCGTGGGTGTACACCGCCACGCCGGCCGGGCGGCCATCGGGCCGGTGGGCGATCCCGGCGATCGGCTCCGGATTCATCCGTGCAGCCGGAACAGCGCCGACACCGGGCCGTGGCCCCCGCCCAGCGGATAGGCCGCCCGCAGGCACCCCGTCACCCAGGACTTGGCGAAGGCGACCGCCTCGGGCATCTCGTAGCCGTGCGCCAGCGCCGCCGCGACGGCGGCCGCCAGGGTGTCGCCGGCGCCGTGGTCGTGGCCGGTGGCGACCCGCGATGCCGCGAAAGTGTGGAAATCGCGGCCGTCGAAGAGGATGTCGGGGCTGTCCGGCGCCGACCGCAGATGCCCGCCCTTCACCAGCGCCCAGGCCGGGCCGAGGTCGTGCAGGGCGCGGGCCGCGTCGCGCTGGGTCGCGTCGTCGACCACGTCGATGCCGACCAGCAGTCGGACCTCGTCGAGATTGGGGGTGACCAGACTGGCCATCGGGAACAGCACCGTGCGCAGGGTCTCCAGCGCCGAGGGGTGCAGCAGCGGGTCGCCGTGCATGGACGCGCACACCGGGTCGACGACCAGCGGGACCGTTCCGGACATACCGAGGCCGCTCCAGGTTCCCGCGATGGTCTCGATGATCCCGGTGGAGGCCAGCATCCCGGTCTTGGCCGCCTGCGTACCGATGTCGGTGATGACCGCCTCCATCTGGGCGGCCACGACGTCGTGCGGGACCTCGTGGAAGCCCCTGACGCCCAGGGAGTTCTGAACGGTCACCGCCGTGACGGCGACCAGCGAGTGCACGCCGAGCAGTGCGAAGGTCCGCATGTCGGCCTGCAGTCCCGCGCCGCCGCCGGAGTCCGAGCCGGCGATGGTCAGCACCCTCGGCGGGGTCCGGCCGGGCGGTGTCAGCGGCAGAAAGTTCTCCACGTGCGCTCCCGGTGTCAATGCCACGCTAGCAGCGCCGCCCCGCGGGGTAGCTTCTGCAGGCGTGCTGACCAACCGCCGGATCGTCCTGCGCCGCCGCCCGACCGGACTGCTCGATCCCCGGGACGCCGAACTCCTCGTCGGCCCGGCCCCGAGCCTGGCCGACGGCGAGGCGTTGCTGCGCACCACCTACGTCGGTCTGGACGCGGCGGTCCGCACCTGGCTCAACGACCAGCCCGGTTACCTGCCTCCGGTGGGGATCGGCGAGGTCATCCGGGCCGCCGGCGTCGGCGAGGTCGTCGAATCACGTTGCCCGGCCTATGAAGTGGGTGACATCGTCACCACACTGACCGGCTTTCAGGAATACGCGATCATCCGCGACGACCTTTTCAGCACGTCGATCCCGGCCGAGACCGACCAGCGCGCGATCATGAGCGTGTACGGCTCCAGCGGCGCGACGGCCTATTTCGGAATGACCGAGGTGGGCCGCCCCGAACCCGGCCAGACCGTCGTGGTCTCCGCGGCTGCGGGAGCCACCGGGTCGCTCGCCGGACAGATCGCCGCGATCATGGGCGCCCGCGTGGTCGGCATCGCCGGCGGCCCGCAGAAGTGCCGGGTTGTGGTGCAGGACTTCGGGTTCGACGCCTGCATCGACTACAAGGCCGGCGATCTTCCCGCCGCACTCAAGCAGCACTGCCCGGCCGGCGTCGACGTGTACTTCGACAATGTCGGCGGCGAGATCCTCGACGCGGTGCTCGGCCGGCTCGCCCCCCGCGCACGCGTCGTGCTGTGCGGGGTGATCTCGAGTTACCTCACCGGCGAGCATCCCGGGCCCGCCAACTACGTCAACCTGCTGTCGCGGACGGCGTCGATGCAGGGCTTCAACTCCCTTGCGATGTGGGACCGGTTCGACGAGGCGTTCGCCGCTCTGCGCCGGTGGACCGCCGAAGGCCGGCTGGTTCATCGCGAGACGGTCTGGGAGGGCCTGGAGTCCTGCGTGGACGCGCTCAACGGTCTGTTCACCGGTGCGAACGTCGGCAAGATGCTGGTCAAGGTCGCCGAGCCCGCTCGGCGGTAAGCGCTTCTAGGATCCGTCATCGTCCCGGTCGAGGTCGACGAGCACCGGGGCGTGGTCGCTGGGGGCCCCGATCCGGTCCTTGCCTCCCTTGCGCTCGTCGCGGACGATCTCGGCGTGCCGGACCCGCCCGGCCAGCGCCGGCGAGGCGAGGATGAAGTCGATCCGCATGCCCTCCCGGCGCGCGAACCGCAACTGGGTGTAGTCCCAGTAGGTGTAGGCCCCCGGCCCCGGCGCGAACGGCCGGACCACGTCGGCGAACGACTCCTCGATGCCGGCGAAGGCGGTGCGTTCGGCATCGCTGACGTGGGTGCCGCCGCGCAGCGCGGCGATGTCCCAGACGTCCTCGTCGCGGGGAGCGATGTTCCAGTCCCCGGCCAGCGCGATCTGCGCGCCCGGATCGACAGTGAGCCACCCTCGGGCGCAGTCCCGCAGCGCGGCAAGCCATTCCAGCTTGTAGCCGTAGTGCGGGTCGTCGATACCGCGTCCGTTGGGCACGTACAGACTCCAGATTCGCACCCCGGCGCAGTTGGCGCCCAGAGCCCGGGCCTCGATCTGCCCGACGGCACCGTCGGCGCCATGCCAGCGGGGTTGACCGTCGAAGCCGGCGGCCACGTCCTCGAATCCCACCCGCGAGGCGATCGCCACCCCGTTCCACCGGCCCTGGCCCACGTGTTCCACCTCGTAGCCGGCGGCCAGGAAGCTCATCGCGGGGAACTGGTCGTCGCCGCACTTGGTCTCCTGGATCGCCAGCACGTCGACGTCGGCGCGTTCCAGCCAGTCGACCACCCGGTCGGCCCGTGCCCGGATCGAGTTGACGTTCCAGGTGGCCACCCGAAGTCGCCCGGTCGCCATCGGCCCAACCTAACCGGCCCGACCGGCCAGCAGACGCCGGGCGTCGAGGTAGCGGCGGCGGTGGTGCAGCCGGAAACCCAGTGCCGCCCAGAACTCGGTTCCGGCCCGGTCCTCGGCGCCGACCTCGGCATACACCCGGTCGGCCCCCCGGGCGGCGCCCCAGTGCCGCAGGGCCGCGCAGATCGCCCGGGCCCGGCCGCTCCGCCGGTGTCCGGGTGCCACCCACACCGAGGAGATCCCGAGCCAGCGCGTCCCGTCGGGCGCGGTGGTGAGCGCGCCCCGGCCGACCGCCGTCCGTCCGGCCGCGGCGAACACCACCGACCCGTCCTGCACCGCGGTCAGCACCCCGACCGGCGTCGCACCCGGCCAGGAATCACCGGGTTCGGCGGCCAGCGTGACGTCGTCGGGCGGGCGGGCGGACCCCACATCGGCGACCACGATCCTGGTCTGCCCGGTTCCGGCCGCGCGCACCGCCAGCAGACGCTCGGCGACGGCGAGCCAGGGGGTCTGGCCGCGGGTCCGGTACCACTCGACGATCCCCGGCAGGTCGGCGACCGCGCAGGAGATGTCCAGCGGGACCGCACTGCTCCGCGGGCCGGATTCCCCCGTGCTCCGCAACAGCCAGCCGCGATGCCAGTCCCATTCGGTGCCGGGGCCGGCCAGAGCGGCGGCGTGTTCGAGCGCGCGGATCTGCGAGGCGCGAACCGGGATGTGGCTCAGTTCGCGCACCGCCACCACGTCCCCGCCGCTGATCGCCACCACCTCGCCGCGGGCGGTGCGCACCCGCACCAGCGGTCCGGTCTCGATCAGTTCGCCGATGGCGTCGGTGTGGCCGGCCCGGCCGTGGTAGCGGATGCTCACCCGGCTCCCAACGATCGGCAGCCCGATGGGGGGCGGCCCGCTCAATGCCCGAACGGGTCGGGCACCTCGCCCGGTGTCCAGGACAGCCCGGGAACGCCCCACCCGTGGGAGCGCACCGCGCGCTTGGCCGCCCGGGCCCAGCGGCCGATCAGCCGGTCGGTGTAGAGCAGCCCGTCGAGATGCCCGGTCTCGTGCTGCAGCATCCGGGCGAACAGGCCGGTGCCCTCGAGTTCCACCGGGTTGCCGTCGGCGTCAAGCCCGGTGACCCGCGCCCACTGAGCGCGCCCACAGGGGAACGACTCACCGGGGACCGACAGGCATCCCTCGTCGTCGGTTTCGGGGTCGGGCATGGTCTCGGGAATCTCGGAGGTCTCCAGCACCGGGTTGACCACCACGCCACGCCGGCGCGACGCTCTGCCGCGTTCGTCGGCGCAGTCGTAGACGAAGACCCGCAGCCCGGCGCCGATCTGGTTGGCCGCCAATCCGACTCCGTTCGCCGCTGCCATGGTGTCGTACATGTCCGCGATCAGCCCGGAGAGGTCCGAGGGCAGGGCACCGTCCGGACCGACCGGCACCGGACTGGTCGGTGTGTGCAGGACGGGATCGCCGGTTATCACGATGGGTCGGACCGCCATGACCGGCAAGCTATCGGGACATCCCGGGAGGCCGACGCGCGGGGTCTGGTGCCGGGTCTGGGCGCTCGGGCGTGATTCAATGGCGACCACACCAGGATGTCGACGCCGCCGTTGGCAACCGGACGCGCCGGCCCGGTGACGGGCGAGGTGGAAGGAGCTTGAGGGAATCGCATGGACGGCGCCATTGCACGGGCCGAGTCCCCGGTTGACGACGCGGACCTTCCCGAGGGCCTGACTCGCCGCGAGTACGACATCCTCTCCTTCGAGCGCCAGTGGTGGAAGTACGCCGGCGCCAAGGAGGAGGCCATCAGAGAACTCTTCGCGATGTCGGCGACGCGGTATTACCAGGTGCTCAACACGCTCGTCGACCGGCCCGAGGCCTTGGCCGCCGACCCGATGCTGGTCAAGCGGTTGCGGCGGCTGCGGGCCAGCCGCCAGAAGGCGCGCGCCGCGCGCCGGCTCGGCTTCGAGGTTCCCTGAGATTGGCCACGTCGCCGGCCGGCGGTCGGCCACCGCGATGGCCGTTCCGGTGAACGAGCGTCTTCCCGACTCCACGGGGCTGCCGCTGCGCGCCATGGTGATGGTGCTGCTGTTCCTCGGGGTGGTGTTCCTGCTGGTTGGTCTGCAGGCGATGCGCCCGGACCCGGCAGGGCAGAGCGCACCCGCGGTGCCGACGACCACCACCCGACCGGCCCCGCCGAAGCCCGACGTGCGCGTCTACACCGTCGTCGGTGATCCCGACGGCGCCGTCCGGGTGGGCGACCGGCTGCGCGAGGCCGGATGGAACGTCACCGAGGCCGGCGCGCCCCTGGAACTCCCGGTCGGGGTTACGACGGTCTATTTCGGCCCGGCCGAGGGTGAGGAGGCCGCCGCCGCCTCGGTGGGTACGGTTCTCACCGCACCCGTCGAGCCCCGGTTCCCCGAGATCGCCGAGCAACCGCCGGGCGTGATCGTGTTGGTGACCGGATAGCGTCGGGATAGGCTTGGGCGCATGCCGTCGCCCCTGCCCACGCGGTCCCGGGCCGCAATTCTGTTCGCCGCGCCGGTCGTTGCGCTCAGCGCCTGCTCGCCGTACGAACCCGTCGCGACCCAACCCGGCACGACCCCGCCGGTGTGGACGGGCGCGCCCGCCCCGGCCGGCATGGACTCCGGTCACAGCGGTCACGGCGGGTCCAAGGCCGGCGTCGAACCCGCCGCGTCCGCCGCCTTGCCGGCGGACACCCTGACCGCCCAGATCGTCGCGCCCGACGGCGACCAGATCGCTGCGGCGACCATCGTCTTCTCCGACGGCTATGCCACCGTCACCGTGCAGACGACCCGGGCAGGCGTGCTCACCCCGGGGTCCCACGGGATGCACATCCATGCGGTCGGCAAGTGCGAGCCCAACTCGGTGGCGCCCGCGGGCGGTCCGCCCGGCGACTTCCTCTCGGCGGGAGGGCACTTCACCGGCCGCGGCGGCGACGGCCACCCGGAGCACGCCGGAGACCTCAGCTCGCTGCAGGTGCGTGCCGACGGCAGCGCGATGCTGGTGACCACCACCTCCGCGTTCACCCGGGAGGAACTGCTGGCCGAGCCGGGGACGGCATTCATCATCCACGAGGACCCGGACAACTTCGCCAACATCCCGGCCGACCGCTACCAGCAGATCGACGGATCCCCCCCGCCGGACGCGATCACGCTGGCCACCGGTGACGCCGGCAAGCGGGTCGCCTGCGGTGTCATCGGCACCGCCTGACCGGGCCCCCCGACGCGCCCCCCGGATCGACTTCGCCGGCTCACCGCGACCCACCCTCGGAGTGGAGTGGGAATTCGCCCTGGTCGACGCGGCGACCCGGGACCTGTCCAACGAGGCGGCGGCGGTGATCGCCGAGATCGGCGATAACCCGCGGGTGCATCCCGAACTGCTGCGCAACACCGTCGAGGTGGTCACCGGGGTCTGCGAGACGGTGGCCGAGGCGATGGCCGATCTGCGCAGCACGCTCGCCGCGATCCGCGGGGTTGTCCGAAGCCGCTCGATGGAGCTGTTCTGCGCGGGCACCCACCCGTTCGCGCAGTGGTCCACCGCCCAGCTCACCGACTCACCGCGCTACGCCGAGCTGATCAAGCGCACGCAATGGTGGGGCCGCCAGATGCTGATCTGGGGAGTGCACACCCATGTCGGGGTGTCGTCGGCGCACAAGGTGATGCCGATCATCTCCTCGCTGCTCAACTACTATCCGCATCTGCTGGCGCTGTCCGCCTCGTCCCCGTTCTGGGCGGGTGCGGACACCGGCTATGCCAGCAATCGCGCCATGATGTTCCAGCAGCTGCCGACCGCAGGGCTGCCGTTCCAGTTCCAGACCTGGGGCGAGTTCGAGCGTTTCGTGCACGACCAGAAGACCACCGGGATCATCGAGCACATCAATGAGATCCGTTGGGACATCAGGCCGTCGCCGCACCTGGGCACGATCGAGGTACGCATCTGCGACGGCGTCGGCAATCCGTCCGAACTCGCTGCATTGGTTGCCCTGACGCACTGCCTGATCGTCGATCTGGACCGGCGCCTGGAGGCTGGCGAGCAGCTGCCGGTGATGCCGCCCTGGCACGTGCAGGAGAACAAGTGGCGAGCAGCCCGCTACGGGCTGGAGGCGATCGTCATCCTCGACGCCGACAGTCGCGAGCGTCTGGTGACCGATGACCTCGACGACCTGCTGGAGCGCCTGTCGCCGGTGGCCGACTCGCTGCAGTGCGCCACCGAACTGGCCGCGGTGGCCGACATTCCCCGGCGCGGCGCCTCCTATCGGCGCCAGCGGCAGGCCGCCGCCGACCACCACGGGAACCTGTGTGCGGTTGTCGATGCGATCGTCTCCGAACTCGGGACGTTCGGGGACTGACAATCCGAAAGGGAGTGGGCATGCTCGGGATGGGGCGTTGCGGGGCCGCGCTGCTCGCGGCGGTGACGGCGATCGGCGTCGCCGGATGCAGCCGGGCGGTGGACGGAACCGCCATCGCCGGACCGGGTATGGCCGGCGCCGGCGTGGGTGCGGACCCGCTGTCGACGACCTGCCGGGAGTACGTGGCGATGCGCGCCGCCGAGCGGCGCGCGGTGCTGGCCGCGATCGGCGCCGACGGCAACGACCTGGTGGAGATGAACCCCGACCTGTGGGTGGGGGTCGCCGCGGCACTGTGCAGCTTCGCCGACCCCGGCGCCCCGGTGCGCGACGTGGTGACCGGGGGGATGCGCTGACATGCCGGAACCGACCCCGATGTTCCCGCTGTCCTCGGCGCTGCTGCCCGGCGAGGCGCTGCCGCTGCGGATCTTCGAGCCCCGGTACGCGCAGTTGGTCGCCGACTGCCTCGCCGGCGACCTGCCCTTCGGAGTGGTGCTGATCAGCCGTGGCTGGGAGGTCGGCGGCGGGGACATCCGCAGCGACGTCGGGGTGCTGGCCCGGATCGCCCGGTACAGCGATCTGGGCATGGGCCGCTACGAGCTGATGACCGCCGTCGGCGAGCGGATCCGGGTGCACCAGTGGCTGCCCGACGACCCCTACCCTCGGGCCGAGACCCGGGCATGGCCCGACGAGCCCGGCCCGCCGGTCGGCGCCGAGCGGATCGGCGAGGTGGTCGACCGCATCGTCGGGCTCTACCGGCAGGTCGAGCAGGCCGGCGGCGGCCGGCTGCGGCCCGACGCGCTGGCGGTGGACGCCGAGACCGCCGACGATCCGGCCCGCCACCTCTGGGCGCTGGCCGCCCGCGTGCCGATGGGCCAGGCCGACCGCTACGCGGTGCTAGCCGCGCCGACCCTGGCCGAGCGCGTCGACGTCCTCATCGACGCCGTGGAGACCGTCGCCGCGATGGTCCGGTTCCGGCTGGCCGAGGACTGACCCGCCCGGGGCGGACTCACAGGTCGGTCTGCGTCCGGTCCCGGAGCGCGTCGGCGGTCAACGGGTTGTCGCCGGGGCTCTGCTCGCGGTAGGCCAGCTGCCCGACCCGCTGGGCGATGACCGGTGCGGTGACCAGCGTGAAGACGCCGGTGAGGAACAGCATCCCGATGTCGACGTTGCCGCGGAGCCGGATCGCCGCCCCGGCCAGGACCAGCAGCAGGCCGAGCACCTGGGGTTTGGTGGCGGCGTGCATGCGGCTCAGCGTGTCCGGGAAGCGCAGCAGCCCGATCGCGGCGGTCAGGGCCAGTGCGGACCCGGAGAGCACCAGCGCGGCGGTCACGGCGTCGAGGGCGCCCATCTAGCGGCCGTCTCGGATGTCGGGCACCCGGAAGCGCGCGATGCTCACCGATCCGACGAAGCTGATCAGCGCCAGCGCCGCCAGGCTGTAGGTCACCGTGGTGTCCTGGCTGTAGGCCGCCCAGGTGGCGATCCCGCACATCGTCACCGCGACGGTGGTGTCCACCCCGATCAGCCGGTCCAGGGTGCTCGGCCCGATCAGCAGGCGGGTCATGGTCAGCACCGCCGCCAGGGTCAGCATCACCCCGGCGGCCACCCACACCCACGTCACCTCTGCACCTCCTTGTCGAAATCCCTTGTCGCCGGGCGCCAGTCGGAGTCGCGTTCGAACGCCGCCGTGAGCAGCCGCTGCAACTCGGCGACCTGCCTGTGGAACCGCTCGACCGCGCCCGGCGAACCGGCGTCGAGCACGTGGACGTACAGCAGCCGGCGGGCCTGGTCGATCTCCAGCACCAGGGTCCCGGGAGTCAGGTTGAGGATGTTCACCGCCAGCGCCAGCACCAGGTCCGACTTCAGCGTCATCCTGGCGCGCAGCACCGCCGCCAGCGGCAGTGGTCCGGGCCGCAGCGTCAACCACGCCACCTGGGCCGAGGACCGGATCAGCCACCAGTTCACCTTGACCAGCAGCCACAGCACCGCCAGCGGGCGCGGCCGGCCCTGCACCGGCACCGGCGGCAGCGCCAGCACCCCGGTGACGAACAGCGCCACCGCCAGTCCGGAGATCACGTTCGCGGCCGAGAAGGTCCCCCACAGCAGCAGCCACACCGCGACCAGCCACACCACCACCGTGGCGCGCAACAGCCGCTGCCGGGTCGTCACGTCGGCGCTCCGGGCGCGGCCGTCCTCAGCACGGCCGAGGTGTACTGCGCCGGGTCGAGCACCTCGTCGGCGGCTCGGTCGCTGTAGCCGAAGATCGGCCCGGCCGCGACGGTCAGGGCCAGTCCCACGCCGATCAGCGCCATGGTGGGCGCCAGCATCCCGATCGGCATGCGGCCGACGTCGTCGCGTTCGGCGAAGAGGACGTCGTCGGTGTACTCCGTCTGGTCGATCAGCGCCGAGGGGGCGGAGTCGGCGAGTTCGCCCTCGGGGGCGTCGTCGCGGGCGCGCCAGAAGGCCTTGCTCCACACCCGCATCACCACGTAGAGGGTCAGCAGACTGGTCACCACCGAGCCCCCGACCAGCAGCCAGGCCAGCACCGAGCCGTCCTCGGTTCCGGCCTCCAGCAGAGCGACCTTGCCGATGAAGCCCGAGAACGGCGGAATCCCGCCGAGATTGAGCGCCGGGACGATGTAGGCGAAGGCCAGCAGCGGGCTGGCCGCGGCCAGCCCGCCGAGCCTGCGCAGGCTCGAGGCCCCGGCCTGGCGCTCGATGAGCCCGACCACCAGGAACAGCGTGGTCTGCACGACGATGTGGTGCGCCACGTAGTAGATGGCCCCGGACATGCCCAGCCGGCTGGACAGCGCGACCCCGAAGACCATGTAGCCGATGTGGCTCACCAGGGTGAACGACAGCAGCCGTTTGATGTCGTTCTGGGCGATCGCACCCAGGATGCCGACCAGCATGGTCAGCAGCGCGGCCACCAGCAGGACCGAGTTCAGGCCGCCGTCGGCGAACAGCAGCGAGTGCGCCCGGATGATCGCATAGACGCCGACCTTGGTGAGCAGCCCGGCGAACACCGCGGTCACCGGGGCCGGCGCGGTGGGGTAGGAGTCGGGCAGCCAGCTCGACAAGGGGAAGACGGCGGCCTTGATCCCGAAGGCCACCAGCAGCACCGCGAACAGCGCGTTGCGGGTGCCGTTCTCGACGTCCTGCAGGCGGACCGCGAGCTCGGCCAGGTTCAGCGTGCCCGCCGCGGCGTACACCAGCGCCAGGCCGATCAGGAAGATCACCGACGAGACCATCGAGACCATGACGTAGGAGATGCCGACCCGCACCCGCTCCTCGCTCGCGCCGAGGGTGAGCAGGACGAAGCTCGCCGCCAGCAGCACCTCGAACCCGACGAACAGGTTGAACAGGTCGCCGGCGAGGAACGCGATGCACACCCCTGCCGACAGCACCAGGTAGGTGGGCAGGAAGATCGAGACCGGCTGCTGGTCGTCCCCGTCGCGGATGCCCTGGCCGATCGCGTAGAACACCACCGCCAGCAGCACGACCGCCGAGACCACCAGCATCAGCGCCGACAGCCGGTCGACGACGAGCGTGATGCCCAGTGGGCCCAGGCCCGCGTCGGTGGGTCCCCAGCCGCCGACCTGCAACGCCTGGGTGCCGGCCCGGTCGGTGTGGACCAGCAGCGCGACGCTGACCCCGAGCACCCCGGTCAGCGCGGCCAGGGCGATGCCCCGCTGCAGCCGGGGCGCCCGGTCGGCGAAGAGGGTCAGCGCGGCGGCCAGCAGCGGGATCAGCACCGGCAGGGGGATCAAGGCGCTCACCGCGAGCCCTCCGTCCCGGGCACCGCGTCGAGTTCGTCGGGAGCGTCGGTGTCGGGATGGGGCACCCCGGTTCCGAGGTCGGCGCCCAGCCACTGCGTCTGCGCCTCGTCGAGGTCGGCCTCGGCCAGTTCGGCCACCCTGGTGTCCTCGGGGTCGTTGGCCACGACCTCCTCGGTCGTCAACCGGTAGGACCGGTAGATCAGGGCGAGGACGAACGCCGCGACCCCCATCGTGATCACGATCGCGGTCAGGATCATCGCCTGCGCCAGCGGGTCGGCGGTGGTGGTCTCGGTGCCGCTGGTGCGGCCGCGGACCGGGGGATTGCCCGCCGGGCCGCCGGCGCTGAGCAGCAACAGGTTGACCGCGTTGCTCACCAGGAGCAGCCCCAGCAGCATGCGGGTCAGGTTGCGCGACAGCAGCATGTAGACCCCGCAGGCGGTGAGACCGCCGATCACCAGCAGCGGCACCAGATAGGCCGTCACCGCCGCAGCTCCGCGGGGGAGCCGGGCGAGCCGGGGGACTCGGCGAGTTCGACGTCGATGCGCGCGCCGAGGCTGCGCAGCACGTCGAGCACCAGCCCGACGACGATCAGGTACACCCCGAGGTCGAAGAACAGCGCGGTGACGAATTTGACGGTTCCCAGCACCGGCAGCTGCATCTCGATCAGGGCCGACGACAGCGCCGGCGCACCGAGCAGCAGGGAGCCGACCGCGGTGCCGGCCGACAGGGCCAGGCCGAGTCCGAGGATCTTGCCCGCGTCGAAGGGCAGCGTCTCGCCGAGTTCGTAGCGGCCGCCGGCCAGATAGCGAAGGAACAGCGCCAGGCCGGCGGTGAGTCCGCCGGCGAAGCCGCCGCCGGGGGCGTTGTGCCCGGCGAAGAAGAAGTAGACGCTGAGCACCATCATCAGCGGGAAGATGAGACGGGTCGCCACTTCCAGCACCAGGGACCGGTCGCCGGGGTCACGCAGTTCGCTGCCCCGCAACCAGGTGGTGTCGCCGGCCGCCGGGCTGTAGGTGCGGTCCCGCGAGGATCGAACTCCCGGGGCGGTGTTCCCGGGAACGATCGGCAGCCGGGGCGCCGCCCCGAAGCGCCGGCTGCGGAACACCAGCGAGGCCACGCCGGTGGCGGCGACCACCAGGACCGCCACCTCCCCGAGGGTGTCCCAGGCCCGGATGTCGACCAGCAGCACGTTGACGGTGTTGGATCCGTGGCCGCGGTAGTAGGCCGCGTCGGGCAGGACCTCGGCGACCGGGGTGGTGCTGCGGGCGGCCTTGGCGAACGCCGCCAGCACGGCGACGGCCGCCCCGACCGCCACCGCCAGCAGCGCG